>USSP01000017.1 GCA_900557385.1 uncultured Lachnospiraceae bacterium | reverse complement strand
ACTAGTCTCGAATTCTTTTTTGTCTCATATAGTATTTCACTCCTTATGGGAAGAACTTGTTATATTTAAAAATAAGTATACTACGTTTGGCAGAAAAATGTTTTCTTTTTTTAGAAAAATGCGGAGCGGAAAATACCGGTTTATGCCGGTTTGTCACAAATCTTTTACACAGATGAAAAATTGTGTATAATAAACAGAAAGCACCTGGCATGATCCGTGTAGAGGTGCAAAACAGTGGTAAAGAATCTAGGAAAGGTAAGGAATAGACAGATGGAAAAACAGGAAACCATGGCAGATTTCGCAGCAGAACTGGAGGAATCCTACAAAACGCTGGAGGAATATGAGCAGTATGACATCCCGGAGGAAGATATGACAGCCTGGGAGACTTTGAAAGAAATGATGGAACAGGGTACGGTGGTATCGGTAAAGGTTACGGAGAGTGTACCCGCCGGCGCAGTGGCTTTTGTGGAGGAAGTACGAGGCTTTATCCCGGCGTCCAAACTGGCTCTTCATTATGTAGAGGATACCAGTGAATATGTGGGCAGAACTCTTCGGGTAAGAGTCATCTCTGTAGACCCTGAGACCCAGAAGCTGATCCTGTCTGCCAAATCGGTACTTCAGGAGGAACAGGAGACAGAGAAACAGCACAAGGTATCCATGATTGTACCGGGAACCATTGTGGAAGGCACAGTGGAAAGCCTGCAGCCTTATGGCGCATTCGTCAATATCGGGGAAGGGTTGACCGGACTGGTACACATTTCCCAGATCTGCGAGAAACGGATTAAGAAACCCTCTGAGGTATTAAAGGTCGGGGAAAAGGTAAAAGCGAAAATCCTCAACACTGAGAATGGTAAAATTTCCCTAAGTATAAAGGCAGCCAGTGATGGCGAAGCAGAGGAATTGGTGGAGACTGCGGAATATTCTGATTCGGAAAGTGTATCTACAGGTCTGGGAGATCTGCTGGCAAAGCTGAACCTGTAAGATTACCGAAACGAGGTACTGGGAAACAGCAGCTTCAATCATAAACTTTCTATAAAAGATAGGATAAAACTATTGCATGTAGTAATTAAAACAACTTATAATGGATTTTAAACGATATGCTGTAAGGAGATACCGACATGCAAGATAAAAAATATGCGATTATAAGTGACGGTTCCTGTGATCTTCCCAAAGAACTGGTAGAAGAACTGGGAGTAACGGTGGTTCCGTTTTATGTGTCCTTTGACGATAAAACCTATCTCAGAGAAATGGTGGATATTCCGGTAAGAGACTTTTATCAGCAGATGGTGGATAAAGAGGGCGTTTACCCGAAGTCCTCCATGCCATCGATACAGGATTATATTGATGTGTTCAAACCGGTAGTAGAACGGGGTGAGGCAGTGATTTGTATTTGTATCACGACCAAATTCAGTGGTTCTTACCAATCTGCCATGAATGCGAAGGCAATGGTGCAGGAGGATTATCCGGAAGCGGAAATCACAGTGATCAATTCCATGGTGAATACAGTATTACAGGGGATTTATGTGTTGGAGGCAGTGAAACTGCAGAAACAGGGTGTTTCCTATGAAGATGCAGTGAAACGGCTGGACGAGATTAAATCTACCGGACGGATTTTCTTTACCGTAGGAGATTTTGAATACCTGCGTCACGGCGGACGTATCGGCAAGCTGGCAGGCGTGGCGGTCTCTATCCTGGGAATCAAACCTTTGATTACCTTAAAGAACGGAGAAATTTATTCTTCGGGCATTACCAGAAGCCGTAAGAAATCCATGACTATGGTGATTGATCTTCTGCTGGATTATCTGATGGAGAATGGAAACCACATTGAGAATTATCATATCTGCGTTGGCTTCGGCTATGATGAGGCAGAGGCAGAGGAATTCCGTGATAAGCTGATACAGACCCTCACGGAAAAAGGATTTACCGTGCCGGAGATTCAGATTTACCAGATTGGTGCCACTATTGGCGTCCACACCGGACCTTATCCTCTGGGAATCGGTATTATTGAAAAAGCATAAGGCAGGGCTTACATAGGAGAGAAGATTGGACGAGTACGAAGTAAAACAACAGATTTGTGACATTGGCAGGAGAATTTATGAGCGGAAAATGGTGGCTGCCAACGATGGAAATATTTCGGTAAAAATAGGAGAAAATCAATTTCTGTGTACCCCTACGGGTGTATCTAAAGGCTTTATGACACCGGAATCAATCTGCAAAATCGATGGAAGCGGCAAGGTATTGGAAGCCTCCGAGGGATTTCGGCCTTCTTCAGAAATCAAAATGCATTTGCGGGTCTATGAGAAACGACCGGACATTCGTGCTGTGGTGCATGCCCATCCGGTGTATGCAACTACTTTTGCCACCATGGGGGAGCCACTTTGCCGTCCTATTATGACCGAGGCTGTGGTTTCTCTGGGCTGTGTTCCGGTAGCGGGATACGCCAGACCCTCTACATCCGATGTGCCGGATGCCGTGGAAGAATATGTGGAACATTTTGATGCCATGCTTCTGGCAAATCATGGAGCATTGACCTATGGGGAAACTCTTCTGGATGCGTATCACCGGATGGAATCGGTAGAGTTTTATGCGGAACTTTTATACCGTACAGCGCAGCTTGGCAGCCGGAAGGTACTGACACCGGAGCAGGTGGCGGAACTATATGAAATCCGGCGGAACCTAAAGCTTCCGGGACATCATCCGTCGAATGCAGACTGGACGACTGCGGAGAACGCTATTTGTTCCCTTTGCGGGGATGCATGTATTGTAAAAAAAGCACTGCATGTATCGACAAAATAAGCAAATTCAGATACAATAAAGAAAAGAAGTAAACGAAGGAGGATTTTCTTATGAAGAGGAAGTTAAGTCTCATGCTGTGCCTGGTTCTGGTGTTATCTCTTACTCTGGGAACCACCGCAGAAGCAGCATCTAAAAAGAAGAAAAAGGCTGCAACAGCGACGACCACAACGGCGACAGCGGTAGTGACCTATCCGGTCACCATTAATAACTGTGTGATTCAGGGGACGGATGTTGTACTTACCGCTTATGGTGCACAACAGGCAAGTGATGATGGAAACTATTATCTGTTTTCCCTGCAGCCTTATGAAGTGGCAATCGGCGCGAGAACCGATTATTGTGCGGTAGCTGCGAAAGCAGACACGGTTGCTTTTTCCACTCCCTTAAATTTAAATACGGCAACCAGTAAATTATATTCCCGTTTCCAGGTGGCTGTGTTAAAGGGTGGACAGTTTGTATCCGTCAGCAATGATTTTTACATTACCAATCCCGAAGCAGTAGCAAACCATACAACTGCAATTCCTTTGGGAGCAAAGAAAGGTTTTACCCTGAACTGGAAATATGCATCTGATTTAAAGGATACCGGTGCAGGCTATGCATCTTATGAGCTGGATATCACCCGGTTCTGTCAGGGTGGCGGTACCAACTATACCTATAATGGCAAGAATTATAGTTTCAACTCCACTGTTGTGGCAGAGTACGATGCGATTGCCAAGATGTGCCAGAACAATGGTGCTCATCTGGTTATGATTATCAAAGCTACCTACAATCCTGCAACACTGGATTTGATTTATCCCACCGGACGCGTAGCCGGGTATCGCCTGTATGCCATGAACGTGGCAGAGCAGGGGGGAACTGAGAAAGTTGAGGCAGTGATGCACTTCCTCGCAGAGCGTTATTCCAACCAGGGTCACGGCACGATTCATAGCTGGATTATCGGTAACGAGATCAATAACAACAATCCCTGGCACTATGCAGGAAATATGGATGCAAATGCCTTTGCTGATTTATATGCCAAAGAAGTAAGACTTTGCTACAATGCCATCAAGAGTGCAAATGCCAATGCACGTGTTTACATTAACTTGGATCAGAGATGGAATTTTGCAGATGGTACACCGAACCAGTATGCCGGTAAGAGCGTAGTGGATGCCTTCAATGCGAAGATTAAATCTACGGGTGACATTGACTGGGGTATGAGCTTCCATCCTCATCCGTTACCGTTGAATAACTGCCAGTTCTGGAACATTCCCGCGGCTTATGCAGGCATGAAACTGGTAGACCATACCGAGAACTCCAAGATGATTATTCCTACCAACATTGATGTGTTGTGTAACTACATGACCAAGCCGGAAATGTTAAAGACAGATGGAACCATCCGTCATACCATGGTATCCGAGATGTCTCTTACCTCCGCAAATCCGACTTATGCATCCAATGAGCAGATTCAGGCAGCCGCTATGGTTTATGCGTATAAGCTGACCAGCCAGCAGCCTGTTATTGAAGCGGTTATTATTCACAGACAGGTGGATGAGGCAGCAGAAATTGTCGGTGATGGAATGGCAGTGGGTCTGCGTAACAGCGATGGTTCCAAGAAGTATGCTTACGATGTGTTCAAATTCATGGATAAGGGCAACAGCGCTTACACGGATTTTGCTTTGCCGATTATCGGAGCAAGCAGCTGGACACAGTTAGGCGTACAGTAAAATCAACATACATTTTTAAGATTTCCTTTAGAAAAGAATGGTTGAGTAAATACGTGTAACTGCGTATAATAATAAAATAGGTTTTGGAAGAGCGAAGGATAAAACCTTCGCTCTTTTTAGAAGTTTCGGATTTCATGAAAAAGCTCCGGAATGGTCATGACGGAGAAAAGTCTGAAGCAGAAAAAGAAGAGGAAAGAAATCATATGCAGGGACTGACGAAGGAAGAGGTACAACAACGAATCGAGGCAGGGCAGGTCAATACTCCTGTGGATTCTGCAACCAAATCCTTGAAGGAAATAATTATTAGTAATACCTTTACTTATTTTAACTTAATCTTTCTGATCATTGCCATTCTGTTAATTCTGGTTGGCTCTTTCAGAGATCTGACCTTTTTACCCATTATTATTGCCAATACACTGATTGGTATCGTACAGGAGATTCGTTCCAAGCAGGTACTAGATAAGCTGTCCATCTTGAATGCACCGAAGGCACAGGTAGTACGGGACGGAAAACGCCAGGTCATTGATGCAACAGGGCTGGTGAAAGATGATCTGGTTATTTTTGAAGCCGGAAATCAGATTCCCGCAGATGCTGTAGTGGTGAAAGGGGAAGCAAATGTTAATGAGGCGCTTTTGACAGGAGAAGCGGATGAAATTGTGAAAACAGCAGGAGATGAACTGTTATCGGGCAGCTTTATTGTGTCGGGTAAATGTGCGGCGACACTGACCAGGGTTGGACGGGAATCCTATATTTCCCAACTGACGCTCCAGGCCACACAGGGAAAAGAAGGAGAGCAGTCGGAGATGATACGCTCTCTGGATAAGCTGGTCAAAGTTGTGGGTGTTGCCATTATCCCTATCGGTATTCTTCTATTTTCCCAACAGTATTTCTATGTAGGTGCCACCTTTAAAAACAGTGTGACCAGCATGGTAGCAGCTATTCTGGGAATGATTCCGGAGGGACTGTATCTGCTGGCAAGTGTAGCACTTGCGGTATCCGTAATGCGCCTGGCAAAGGAAAAGGTTCTGGTGCATGACATGAAATGTATTGAGACATTGGCACGGGTCAATGTCCTCTGCGTGGATAAGACCGGGACGATTACAGAAAATACCATGAAAGTCCAGGAGTTTATTCCTATCTCGACGGAAACCGGTAATCGGGAACTACCCTTTTTATTAGGGGATTTTGTACAGGCGATGTCCAGTGATAATATTACCATGACAGCCATGAAGGAGGCTTTTACCCGGAATTCCGGACGGAAGGCTTCTACGGTATTCTCTTTTTCCTCCGCGTATAAATACAGTGGTGCGGTATTTGGGGAAGAGCAGCTGGTGTTAGGCGCGCCGGAGTTTATTCTGCGGGATGCCTATTCCCAATACGCGGCACAGATTGAAGGCTATGGTGCCCAGGGCTATCGAGTGCTGGTATTTGCGCGGTATCTTGGAAAACTGGAAGGCGGTGCCCTGACGGCTCCGGTGGAGGCACTGGGCTTTGTGCTGCTTTCCAATCCGGTGAGAAAGGGAGCAAAAGATACGTTCCACTATTTTGCGAAACAGGGCGTGGAGGTGAAGGTAATCTCAGGAGATAACCCGGTAACCGTGTCTGAGGTAGCAAAGCAGGCAGGAATTGCCCATGCGGAACGGTATGTGGATGCTGCCACACTCAGCACAAAGATGGATTACCAGGATGCGGTGAAGAACTATACCGTCTTTGGACGGGTAACCCCTAACCAGAAGCGGGAACTGGTATGGGCGTTGAAGGATGCAGGAAAAACCGTGGCGATGACCGGTGATGGGGTCAATGATGTATTGGCATTAAAGGATGCAGATTGCTCGGTAGCCATGGCCTCCGGTTCCGAGGCAGCAGCACAGGTAGCACAGCTTGTACTGCTGGAATCGGATTTTTCCAAAATGCCGGCAGTGGTGCTGGAGGGACGGCGCGTGGTCAACAACATCCAGCGTTCTGCCAGTCTGTTTCTGGTAAAGAATATTTTCTCTCTGCTGTTGTCCCTGTTTTCCGTATTTTTTATGCTGGACTATCCCCTGGAGCCGTCCCAGATTTCCCTGATCAGCATGTTTACCATCGGAATTCCTTCCTTTATTCTGGCATTGGAGCCCAATAAGAATATGATTAAAGGACACTTTCTTACCAATGTGCTGCTGAAATCCCTGCCTGCCGGACTTACGGATTTCTTTGTCGTGCTGGGTCTGGTACTGTTTTGCCGGGAATTTAATATAACCGGGCAGGATGTATCCACCTGCTGTACGATTTTGCTTGCCATTGTGGGCTTTATGATTCTTCATACCATTGCTTCCCCTATGACGAAGATGCATTGGGCACTCCTGATCTGTATGATCGGCGGTTGGCTGTTCTGTATGATTTTTGTCAGCCATCTCTTTGCCATCACCGGTATTACTAAGCAGTGTGGCATGCTTCTGGTCATTTTTGCGATTATTACAGAGCCGGTATTACGGTACCTTAGCCTTTTAGTGCGGAAATTAAGAGGTCTGTATCTGAAGTACCGGGCGACGCAGAAGAGGAAAATGCAGGCGCGTTAAAAAAACTTAAGGACAATCTTGCTGGTAATTTCCGGTTTCGGGTAGAAATGCAGGAAATTATTCGCTATAATAACAAAGATGTGACGAAAGAACATAGAGGAGTATTACGAATGATTTTAGGAAAGAAACTTACAAAAACCCTGACGGCAGTGGCGCTGGCGGCAGTGATGGCGTTTACCCCGGCTTCCACGGCAGAGGCAGCGGTGAACGCAGGAAGTGCCATTGGTATGGGGATCGATGTGTCTAAATGGCAGGGCGCAGTGAATTGGGCGCAGGTTGCAGCATCCGGTGTTAACTTTGCATTTATCAAGGTGGGGAGCAGCTACAGTGGTATTGATCCCTACTTTGACTATAATATGAAAGCGGCACAGATGTGCGGTATCCGTACCGGTGTTTATATTTATTCTTATGCGACGACACCGGAGGAGGCAGCAGCAGAGGCAGCATTTGTACTGGCAGTATTGCAGAATTACAGTGTCACTTTTCCGGTAGCCTTTGATATTGAGGATAATGTACATAAGAGTCTGACGACAGCGCAGCAGCAACAGATTGTGGCAACATTTTGTTCCATGATTGATGCAGCGGGCTATCATCCCATGGTTTATGCCGGTAAAAATTGGTATCTGAATCGTCTGGGAGATGTTCCCTACGACAAATGGGTGGCACAGTACAGTACCCAGTGTGACTATCCGGGAGCCATCTGTGTATGGCAGGCTTCCCAGACCGGTTCTGTACCGGGGGTAGCCGGAAATGTGGATATTGACTATCTGTATAAGGATTATTTCCAGCAGATTGTGCCGGAAGGATTCGTGAATCATTATAATTACATCCGTTATTATCAAAATTGGAAAATGCAGACCGGCTGGATTAATGTAGGCGGACTCCGTTATCACATGGATGCCCTGGGACATATGCAGTTTGGATGGTTTAGCGATGAGACCGGCAGTTATTATCTGGAAAATGACGGACATGCCCTTGTGGGACAAAATAAAGTAGGCGGTGTGGATTTCTATTTTGATGAAATAGGCAGACTCACCACCGGCTGGGTAACATTGGGTGGCTACAATTTCTACTATGACCCCACCACAGGAGCCATGGTAAGAGGCTGGCTGCCTACACCGGGCGGAACCTTCTTCTTTGATCTGACCACAGGAGCCATGAGCATTGGTGCGGTAGAGTTTGGCGGCAACAGCTATTTCTTTAATGCAAGTGGTCTGATGCAGACCGGCTGGGGAGACATCAATGGTCAGTCCTTCTACTATGATCCGACTACAGGTGCTATGGTCAAAGGCTGGGTAACCACGGAGAAAGATGGTATTTACTATACGGATTTGAAACTGGGTAATAAGCTTACCGGCTTACAGGTCATCGGTGACAATACCTATTACTTCGATGGAGCAGGCAGACTCCAGACCGGACTGGTGGATATCGGCGGTGTGAAGTTCTTCTTTGACCCGGCAGCAGGCGGAGCGATGGTGAAGAATACCTTTGGAACCAACGGAATCGGCGTTTCTTACTTTGCGGAGGATGGACACATGGTTACCGGTCTGACGACCATCGGAGCGGCACAGTATCTCTTTGATGCAGTGGGAACCTTACAGGTGAATACCTTCCTGCCTACGGATAACGGAACAATCGTGACAGATGAAACCGGAAAAGTTATCTTCTTCGGCTAAAAATTATTATGAGGGAAAGGCGATTATCATTATGAAAAAAGCAGCAACAAAAATTCTTTCCTTAGTACTCAGTGCTGTGCTGGTGGCAGGTGTTTTTGCTCCCGGTACGGCGAAGGCTGATACTTTGGACGATGCAGGAGAAACGACAGTCATTGACGGCGTGGAGTATGTGCGCAGCGTTTACACCAATGAATGGGTGACCAAGGAACAGGCAGGGATCCGTCCCATTGCAATTATGATGCCTACGGATAAGAAGGCACAGCCTTCCTTTGGTATCAGCAATGCAAAAGTTTTATATGAAATTATGGAAGAGGGAGAAATCTCCCGCCAGATGGCAGTGATTGATAACTGGGTGGGACTTCCCAAAATCGGAAATATCCGTAGCTGTCGTTTATATTACATACCGGAAGCAACGGAGTGGGATCCTATTCTGATCCACTTCGGAGGTGTCTTTTATATGATGTACCGCATCACAGCACCGGATATCAACAATCTGTCCGGAACGAAAGAGTATGGAACCGGTGGCAGTGCACCCGGATCCGGTTATTTCTTCCGTACGGCAGACCGCAAGGCTCCTCACAATGCCTATATCAGTTCGGAGGGCATTATTAAAGCATCTGCAGAACTGGGCTATAATCTGGCGATTCGTCCGGAATATTACAATGCAAAGCATTTCCAGTTTGCGCAGGGCGTAAATACGCTGGAGCAGTACGGGGCAGCAGCAATGACTGCAAATTCGGTTGATTTGTCCAAGATTTTTACCTATACCAAGAGTGCATTTACCTACAACGCACAGGAAGGTGTTTATTACAAAACGATTCACGGCAAAGCACAGGTGGACGGATTGAACGGACAGCAGTTGAAATTTGCCAACATTATCATCCAGAATACCCAGTGGGCTGCTTTGAACGGAACCAAGTACCTGACCTTCTTAAATTGTGATAACACCATGGACGGTTACTATATCACCAAGGGTAAGGCAATCCACATCACCTGGGCAAAGAATTCCGATTACGAAGTAACCCATTACTATGATGATTTCGGTAATGAGATCCAGATGAATGAAGGTAAAACCTACATTGCAGTGGCACAGGCAGGAAGAAGTGCGATTATTAAATAAAGAGCGCGGATTTTAAAGCACGGGTTTTAAAAATTTGTGCTTGCATTTCCCGCAGAGAAATGCTATACTGCAACCAGTTAAATACAGAAAAATCGTTGAGCAAAAAGAGTAACGTATGTGTGACATTCCAGAGAGCTGATGTTGGTGAGATTCAGTATGAAGTGCATGCGCGAATGGGTTTGTGAGATGCAGGGTGAACACTTCGGTTAGTAGCTTTCGCCGTGATCCTTACGTTACAGGGAGCGGATATGTTAGTATCCAGCATGAGTCAATTTGAATTGGTGGCGGTTATTTCCGATTGGAGATAACCGCCTTTTTGTTTTCAGAAAGATGGATTCCGGAAGGAATCCGGAGCCAGGGCAGATTGAGAAAAAGGGTGGCACCACGTAGAATACGTCCCTTATCGAGATTGAGAAAATTTCGATAAGGGACTTTTTTATTTGGATTCCTTTCCTATAACGAGACCCAACGGAAAAAGGAGAAAATAATGGAACAGAGAAAATTGAGAGTTTACAAGAAAACCGTAAGCATTGTACAGGAAACCGCGATTTCCCTTTTTGAAGGTCTGGCAAGAAAAGAGGATGGAAGTATTCGTAAGTGCTTTCTTCTGGAAAGTTATGACAAAAACTATGACCGGTATTCCTTTTTTGGAATAGACCCGGAAGAGTACATTACCTCCAGAGGAAATGCCCTGGTGATTGTGAAAAAGGACGGTACCGAGGAAATTTATGAAGGGAATCCGTTGGAACGGCTGAAGGAATATTATGATAGCTTTCAAGTAGAAAAAGATGAGGGCGAGATGCGAATGATGGGAGGTCTCATCGGAAGCCTGGGATATGACTTCGTGCGGTATAGCGAAAAGCTGCCGGATGAGAACCCGGATGAAATCGGAATCGAAACCATTCAGCTTTTCTACACCAAGGAATTCATCGTCATCGACCATCTGGCAGAGACCATGACGGGAGTGGTGCTGGAAGAAGATACCCCGGAGGGAAGAAAAAGAGGCGAGGCAAAGGCAGCCGCTCTAATTGAAGAAGTCCGGGCGAAGCAGACGGCATTCCAGAAAGAAATAAACAAATTTGTCCACGACGGAAAGATCGTTCATAAAACCGATGACTGTGAGCAGTACAGTGCCAAGGTGGAGAAAATCAAGCATTACATCCGGGAGGGACACATTTTCCAGACGGTGCTTTCCCAGAGATGGACGATTGAAACGAAACAGGATGGGCTGACCCTTTATAAAGAGTTACGGGAACTAAACCCCTCTCCCTATTTATACTATTTCAACTTCGGAGAATTTGAGATCATCGGATCCAGCCCGGAGATGATCGTGAAGGAAACAGAGGGACACATCAGCACCTGTCCCATTGCCGGAACCAGAAAACGGGGAAAGGATGCCCAGGAGGACACACTGCTCCGGGATGATTTGCTCCAGGATGAAAAGGAGCGTGCAGAACATGTCATGCTGGTGGATTTGGCAAGAAATGACATGGGGCGGGTAGCAGAGTTTGGCTCCGTGAAAGTGACGCAGTTCATGCAGGTACAAAATTATTCCCACGTGATGCACATTGTATCCCTGGTGGAGGGCAGAAAACAGGGAGAGCGCCATCCCTTGGATCTGGTATCATCCTTTCTGCCGGCAGGAACCTTAAGCGGCGCACCGAAAATCCGGGCCATGGAAATCATTGACGAGCTGGAAACGGTGCGGAGAGGGCTCTACGGCGGAGCCACCGGTTATTTAGGCTTTAACGGCAATATGGATTTCTGCATCACCATCCGCACCATGATTAAGAAAGGTGACAGGGTTTATTTACAGGCAGGTGCCGGAATCGTGGCAGATTCTGTGGGAGAGAAGGAATACGAAGAGTGCTGTAACAAGGTGATGGCACTGGCAAAGACATTGGTAACGGAGGAAAACTTATGATTCTCATGATTGATAACTATGATTCTTTTACGTATAACCTGGTGCAGTATTTTGGAATCTTCACCCCGGATATCAAGGTGGCAAGAAATGACGAGATCACGCTGGAAGAGATTGAAGCCTGCAATCCGGAAAGTATCGTCCTTTCTCCGGGACCGAAAAGTCCGGCAGAGGCAGGAATCTGTATGGATGTGGTGAAGTATTTTTATGACAAGAAGCCGATTCTTGGAATTTGTTTGGGACATCAGAGTATTGGCGCTGCCTTTGGGGCAAAGGTTACTTATGCCAAAAGCCTTTATCATGGCAAGCAGAGCCGGATTCACCACGATGGCAGCAGTATTTTCCAGGGAATCCCGGATGGGATTAAGGTGGCAAGGTATCATTCCCTGGCGGTACAGGAGGAAGGACTTCCTGCCTGCCTGGAGGTATTTGCCAGAACAGAAGATGGAGAAATTATGGCGATGCGCCATCAAGAGTATCCGGTCATTGGCTTACAGTTTCATCCCGAATCCATTTACACGGAGCATGGCAAGCGGATGATAGAGAATTTTGTCAATGGAAATGTATAGAGAAAGGAATCGTAGATCAGATGATTTTGGATGAGATTGTAGCAGATAAAAGAAAGCGGTTGGATGAAGCAAAGGCAGAAATCTCAGAGGGAGCCATGAAACAGCTTGCGGTAGCCTGCCAACGGGAGAGCATTTCCTTTTATGAGGCAATGAAAAAGCCCGGACTTTCCATAATCGGGGAATTTAAAAATGCCTCTCCCAGCCATGGTACGATGGCAGATAAAATTTCTCTGGAAGAGAGAATCACACAATATAATCAATCGGTAGATGCGATTTCCTGTCTCACAGAGCAGGATCACTTCCGGGGAAGTGTGGACTACTTTAAACAGATTCGACAGATGACGCCCCTTCCTATGATCCGCAAGGATTTCATCCTTGACCCCTACCAGATTTTTGAAGCGAAGGTGATCGGTGCGGATTGTGTTCTTTTGATTGCCGCCATTTTAAATGACAGGGAGCTTTCTTTGTTTTATGAGCTGGCATACGACTTAGGGATGGATGTCCTTCTGGAAGTACACGATGAGCAGGAAATGAAGCGGGCACTGGGACTGGATGCGAAGATCATCGGTGTCAATAACCGGAACCTGAAGGACTTTACCATTGATTTAAATACCACGAAAAAGCTGGCAGAGCTGATGGAAGAGGAAACACTGCTGATTTCTGAGAGCGGACTTCTCACCGGGGAGGATGTAAGCTTTGTGAAACAGTGTGGGGCAGATGGTATTCTCATGGGAACCGTTCTGATGGAAGCACCGGAACCCATGGCACTTGCCAAAGAGTGGAAGAAGTTATGAGAACACAGGACAGCATACAGATTAAAATCTGTGGAATTACCAGAGAACAGGAAATCGACTGGCTGTTAGAGGAACAGGTGGAGTATCTGGGCATGGTGCTCTTCTGCCCCCAAAGTAAGCGGAATCTGGAACCGGAACGAGCAGCCGAATTACTGGTGTACTTAAAGGAGCAGGAAAAAATCTTAGGCAGAGTCATCCAGACGGTGGCAGTTATGGTATCACCCACGAGAGAACAGATGAAGCTGGCAGAAGAACTGGGATTTGATTTCCTACAGCTTCATGGGAGAATAGAACCGGAACTGTGGAAACAGGTAAAACTTCCGGTGATCCGGGCAGTTCAGGTAGTTACAAATGAACAAATGACCGAAACGGTCAACACAGATAACTGCGTGGTGGCAAGACTTTACGATGCTGCAAGACCTGGGAGCGGAAAAGCCTTTGACTGGAAGTGGCTGGCGGAAATCGCTTTGCCACTGGAAATAAAGCTTTTTCTGGCAGGAGGGCTGACCCCGGATAATGTGGCGGAAGCCATCCGGATGGTACATCCTGATGTCGTGGATGTGTCCAGCGGAGTAGAGGCAGACAGTACAGCAGACGGCAGTTTTGCAGGAAAAGACAGAGAGAAAATCAGCCGCTTTGTAAAAGCGGTAAGAGAACAGAAAGAATTGAAGG
>USSP01000016.1 GCA_900557385.1 uncultured Lachnospiraceae bacterium | reverse complement strand
GCGGGCTGCGAATTGTTACTGGAACGAGGGACGAGTGAACAGTAAAGAAATCCTACTTCGGTATTATGGTATTTCCGTCGGGAATATGATATGATTCATTTTATGAATAAGAAAGTATATCGAACACTGGAATACAATAAAATCATTGATCGCCTGGTGGAAAAGGCCGGCTCCGCACCGGGAAAAGAATTGTGCCGGAAGTTACTGCCTTCCACTAATTTACAGGAGATTGAAACCTGGCAGCTGCAGACAAGAGATGCGCTGACCCGGCTCTTTGGCAAAGGCAGTATCAGTTTCGGCAGTAATACCGATCTGGGCTATGCCATCAAATCTCTGGAAATAGGCAGTTCTCTGTCCTGTTCCGAGCTTTTAAAAATTGCAGGCATGTTGGAAAATACTGCCCGGGTAAAGGCTTACGGCAGAAGTGAAAAGGAGGATGTCCCCGACGATTCCCTGGATGAAATGTTCCGCTCCCTGGAGCCGCTGACACCCCTTTCCTCAGAAATCCGTCGCTGCATTCTCGCCGAGGATGAATATGCTGACGATGCTTCTCCTAACCTGAAACGAATCCGCCGTCAGATGCTGTCCACCAATGACCGGATTCATACCCAGTTAAATAATATGGTAAACGGCTCCTACCGCACCTATTTGCAGGATGCGGTAATCACTATGCGTGACAATCGTTACTGTATCCCGGTCAAGGCAGAACACAAGGGAAATGTACCCGGTATGGTCCACGACCAGTCATCCACCGGCTCCACCGTTTTTATCGAGCCTGCGGCTGTGGTTTCTTTAAATAACGAACTCCGCCAGCTGGAAATCGAGGAAATCAAGGAGATCGAAGTCATTCTTGCCACCCTGAGCGCAGAGGCATCTGCCCACACCCGTGAGCTTGCCACCGATCAGGCTGTAATGACACAGTTAGATTTTATTTTTGCGAAAGCATCCCTGGCCATGGAACAGAACGCCACCATGCCGCTCTTCAATACCAATCACTATGTAAATATCCGGAAAGGACGTCACCCGTTACTGGATAAGAAAAAAGTAGTACCTATCGACATTCATTTAGGGAAGGATTTCGATTTGCTGGTGATCACCGGTCCTAACACCGGTGGTAAGACTGTTTCCCTGAAAACAGTGGGACTGCTGACCCTCATGGGGCAGGCCGGACTTCATATTCCGGCTTTAGACCGTTCCGAACTCTCTATTTTTACGGAGGTTTATGCAGATATCGGAGATGAGCAGAGTATCGAGCAGTCCCTGAGTACCTTTTCCTCCCACATGACCAGTATTGTGTCCATCTTAAAGTACGCGGATGCTGATTCCCTGTGTCTCTTTGATGAGCTGGGTGCAGGAACGGATCCCACGGAGGGTGCCGCACTGGCAATTGCCATTCTGAATTTTCTCCACGACCGGGGTATCCGCACCATGGCAACTACCCACTACAGTGAATTGAAAGTATATGCCCTGTCCACTCCTTTTGTGGAAAATGCCTGCTGTGAATTTAACGTAGAGACATTGCAGCCCACCTATCGTCTGTTAATCGGTATTCCCGGAAAGAGTAATGCCTTTGCCATTTCCTCCAAGCTGGGACTCTCCGATGAAATCATAGAGGCAGCGAAAACCCAAATCAGCCAGGATAAAGAGAATTTTGAGGATTTACTGGCAGATCTGGAAAAGAGCCGCATCACCATTGAGAAGGAACAGCTGGAAATCCAGGCAAACCGTAAGGAAATCCAGTCTTTGAAAAACCGCCTCCGTCAGAAGGAGGAAAAAATAGATCAGGCCAGAGACCGTATTCTCCGGGAAGCCAACGAGGAGGCGAAAGCTATCCTGCAGGAGGCAAAGGTGGTTGCCGATGAAACCATCCGTGATTTCCAGAAAGCGGATGCGGAAGGCATCACCATGAAGGAACTGGAGAAGCGCCGTCAGAATGTAAGAGATAAGATTGCTTCCAAAAATGAAAAGCTGGCAATCAAATCCGAGGCTCCCAAACATAAGGAACTGAAACCCAATCAATTAAAGAAGGGAGACAGTGTCAAAATCCTTTCCATGGGGCTCACCGGCACGGTAAGCACCCTTCCGGACTCCAAGGGCAATCTCTTTGTGCAATGTGGTATCATCCGTTCCCAGACGAACATTAAGGATCTGATCCTGGTTCAGGATCCCAAACCGGCTGCGCCGGTATTACAGCGTACCGGTGCCGGAAAGATTAAGATGTCCAAATCTGCCAGTGTTTCCACGGAAATCAATCTGCTGGGCATGACGGTGGACGAAGCTATACCTACGTTAGACAAATATCTGGATGACGCTTATCTGGCACATCTTCCCAGTGTGCGTATCGTCCACGGAAAAGGAACCGGCGCTTTGCGCAACGCAGTACAAAATCATTTGAAGCGAATCAAATATATTGCTTCCTATCGTTTAGGGGAATACGGAGAAGGTGACGCAGGTGTCACAATTGCTGTATTTAAAGAAAAATAAGGTTGGTAAAACATGGTTAGTAAACAGAAAATCTTAATTGTTGATGACGACAATAATATCGCAGAATTAATTTCTCTCTATCTCACAAAGGAATGTTTTGAAACGAAAATCGTTAATGACGGGGAATCTGCCCTTCTTGCGGTGGATTCCTTTGCTCCCAACCTGATTCTGCTGGATCTGATGCTTCCAGGCATTGACGGATATCAGGTATGCAGGGAGATCCGCCAGAAATCCCAGACTCCGATCATTATCCTCTCTGCCAAAGGCGAAGTCTTTGATAAGGTACTGGGCTTAGAACTGGGTGCTGATGATTATATGGAGAAGCCCTTTGACACCAAGGAACTGGTTGCCAGAGTGAAAGCTGTTCTGCGCCGCTATAAAACAGCAGCTCCTGTTACAGAGGCTCCTGCTTCCAAACAGGTCAGCTATCCTAACCTGACGATCAATTTAACGAACTATTCTGTTATTTATAACGGCAAAAATATAGATATGCCTCCCAAGGAACTGGAGCTTTTATATTTCCTGGCATCCTCTCCCAATCATGTTTTTACCAGAGAACAGCTCTTAGACCAGATCTGGGGCTATGAATATATGGGAGACACCCGCACCGTGGATGTGCATATCAAGCGTCTCCGTGAGAAAATAAAAGACCATGACTCCTGGAAGATTTCCACGATCTGGGGCGTGGGCTACAAATTTGAGGTAAAATCGTGAGAAAGACGCTCTACTTGAAATTCTGTCTTGCATATCTGATTTTCGGTTTTTTCGGCTTTGTTATCGTGGCAACCTTTGTTTCCAGCATGACCTTTGAGCATCTGCGCCGGGAAAAAGCGGATGCCCTCTACAAGGAAGCCACCCTGATTGCCAACACTTATGCAAGTGATCTTTACAACAACAATACGACTCTGGATACGGTGAAATACCAGTTGGATGCATTGGACACCTACTTGTCTGCCACCATCTGGATCATCAATCCCTCCGGTCGAATGATCCTGGACTCTTCTGCCCCTATGGATGTGGAGAATGAGGTTGTCGTGGAAAATTTCGACCCTACGGTCACCCAAGGCTCTTACTATACCGTAGGTACCTTCTTCGACAGCTTCGATGAAGAAATGATCAGTGTCTTCGCTCCCATCACCTCCAATTACATGGTGCGGGGTTATGTGGTCATTCATTATCCGATCAGAAGTATCCAGGCATCCAGTGACAGCCTGTTAAATATTTCTTATATCATGCTGGTGATTCTGTTCCTTCTGTCTTTGATTATCGTCATCTTTTTCACGGAAATGGTTTATATTCCTCTGCGAAAGATCACCGAAGCCACAGAACAGTATGCGGCAGGAAATATGCATTATGAATTTTCTGTGGACAGTGAGGATGAGATGGGATATCTGGCAGCATCCCTGAACTATATGGCCAGTGAAATCGCCCGTTCCGAGGATAACCAGAAAAAATTCGTAGCAAATGTATCTCATGATTTCCGTTCTCCTCTGACTTCCATTAAAGGCTATCTGGAGGCCATGCTGGATGGCACCATTCCACCGGAAATGCATGAAAAATACCTGACTATTGTTCTGAATGAAACAGACCGATTGACCAAGCTGACCAACTCCCTGTTGACCTTAAACAATCTCAACACCAAAGGAGTCATGCTGGACCGCACGGATTTTGACATCAACCAGGTTATCCGGAATGTGGCTGCATCCTTTGAGGGCACCTGCCGTCAGAAAAACGTTGCCATTGAACTGGTTCTCGTAGGAGAATACCTCTATGTAAATGCGGACATGGGCAAAATCCAGCAGGTTCTCTACAATCTTCTGGACAATGCCATCAAATTCAGCCATCATGATTCTGCCATTAAAATTGAAACTACGGAGAAACGAAGCAAGGTCTTCGTATCGGTAAAAGACCGGGGAATCGGTATCCCCAAGGATGATTTGAAGCTGATCTGGGATCGGTTTTATAAATCGGATCTTTCCCGTGGTAAGGATAAGAAGGGAACCGGTTTAGGATTGTCCATCACGAAAGAAATCATCCATGCCCATGGCGAGCATATCAATGTCATCAGTACCGAGGGCGTGGGGACGGAGTTTATCTTTTCTCTGCCGAAATCCGATATTGATGATGAAGAAATGTAAATAGAAAAAGAGTGCTGCGCAAACAGCACTCTCTTTTATTTACATTTCCTTCTTTGGTTTTCTTCCGCAGCTCTTCCGTTCCGTACAGAAGCCGCTGACTTCACATTTCGGCATAAAGAAATGTTCTACCAGATAACGCCATTCTTCCGAATAATCGCTGAGCGCCTTGCAGATATCCTGCATAAGCTGCCGATATTCCCAGTAAGCTCTGGTACACATGCGTTGGTGGCTCATCTCGATGAGACTGCGCACATTGCGCTTATCCACAATCTTGGTGGTCATACCTAAGGGCAGCAGTAATGCGGCGTCCTCTCTGGGAATTTCACATTCCTTCTCCAGTTCCTCACAGGTTCTGGTGATTGTTTCCATCGCCTGCACGTATTTCTCTTTGGCTGTTGGATTCGCCTCAATCTTCGGAGGAATCACATAATCAAAATTTTTATAATTGATATAACGGGTGCTTGCCTGCAGCCTGGTGGGTGAACCGCCGATGTGGGTGTACCATTCCCGAATCACTCTGGCAGAATAGCCGTCCAGAATCAGTTCCACATTGACATATTCCAACACTCTTCCATGTCCGGACACAATGCAGTCCAGTCCCCGTTTATAGTTTTTCTCTGCATCAGACAGGTCTGATCCCCAGCAAATGCCTGCCCGTTCCCCCATTAAGGTAATGGGGTTTTTCGTTGTTTCTTTAATGATTGTTACTGATCCCATGTTCTTTCCTTTTCCCTTTACTGTTGGTCGCTCACCGGCATCGCCGTACCGTTCTCCACGGTAAATTCTGCCGTCACCCAGTATGCGGCAGTGAAATCTGCATAGTTTTTGGCAATCCGGTAGGTTCCATCCGGCAGTGTTCCATAGAGATCCTTCCAGCCGAATTCGTATGTATCCGTACTGCCGTCAGGAAGCCATAATAACTCTCCGGTAACAACACTGCCGGAGTCTTTCTGCTTCAGCTCATACCAGGTTCCATTTTGTAAAACCTGTACGGCATACCCCTGACTGTAGGAGAGATCCGAGCCGGATGCATTCTCCACAAGAACCGTTGCCCCCTCCGGTGTCAGTAAACCGGAATCTTCTGCAAAAGACATGGTAAGTCCTTCCAGTGCAGAATCCTCCAGATGTACCGCGCTTCCTTTTTTCAGCTGGTTTCCGCAGCCTGCTATGGTAAAGGTCAGGCACAATGCCATGCCTGCTGCCAACATACGCTTTAATTTTCTATTCTTCATGTAAATCCTTCCTTTCCCCATTCCTGCTTTCGAAATTTAGCGGCGGTCTCCCGGCAGATAAACAGCCCTCTCGCCTCCGATAAATTTTGCTCTTGTTCTGGCACATACCAGATGTGCTTCGCCGATCCGGGATACGGAAAGACGAACCGGTACTGCCACATCCCGTAAGTGCATGCCGATCAATGTATCACCAATATCCATCCCTGCCTCGGCACGGATATGCTCTACCGCCACCGGATGCTCCATATATTTATATGCCATGGTTGCAAAGGACCCTCCAGCTTTGGGCTGGGGAACTACATTCACAATCTCATAGCCTCTGGCACGGGCTGCCTCTTTTTCCAGAATCAGCGCACGATTTAAATGCTCACAACACTGTGCTGCCACATAAATGCTTTTTTCATTGGCTGCACGATACACACCGTTAAATAACTTTTCTGCCAGTTCCGGTCTGGAATCCGATCCGATCTTTGATCCTGCCACTTCACTGGTGGAACATCCCACCACCAGAAGATCTCCCGGCTCTACCTTGGCAATCTCTAACAGTTCCTTCGCTGCTTCATAAGTTTCCTGTTCTATATCACTCATAACAATCTACACGACTCCTTCGATTTTGTAGCGAATCACGTAATTATCTTTTCCCTTTTCTTTCACCTCATACATTGCCATATCTGCCTCATGGATCAGGTCTTCAGTTTTTGTTTCCGCTCCCAGGGCAACGACCACACCGATACTGCAGGTCACCTCCATGATTCTGCCGGTCTCTGTATTAACCACGCCTTCGCGAATCTTGTTCCGCAGCCGTTCCATCACCATCGCTACATCGTCTGTATTCCGGCGTTCCAACATGCAGAACATAAATTCATCGCCACCATTTCGACCTACGTTTCCGGATATGCTTTCACGCAGGCATTTTGCTACGTATTTCAGTACTTCATCTCCCTGCTGGTGTCCATACTGGGTATTGAAGTGCTTAAAATTGTCCACATCCATAAAGCCCACAACGACTTTGGCTCTCATTTCGTTGGCGCGCTTCACCATCTGCTCCACACAATCATTGATGGATTGTTTGTTGTAAATACCAGTCAGAAGATCGCTGGTTGCCTTTTTCTCTAACTGTTCCTGCTCATCCTGTTCCTTTAAGCTTTCCTGCTCCACATGTTCAATCAGCGAATTGATCTGACGGGCAATATAGCCGATTTCACCTTGTCCCTGTACCAGAATACGAAGTGAGTAATTTCCGGTCTCCTGGATCCGCTTCAACGTATATTCCATCTGCTCGATGGGTTTGATAAACTGTCCACGGACAAAAATATTTCCTGCCAGAATAATCGTAGTAATGCAGACTACCGTAATCACAATAAGAATCAGATAGTTTTTGGAATCCTGGGCATGGGTGGTCAGACAGGTGGTAATGTTCATCAGCCAATCCGTATTATCAATGGTGGAATAATAGGTGAGATAGGTCTTTCCATCTGCTTTGAAGCGGATCTGTCCGCTGGGATGTCTGTCCGGATTGATAATCTTCCACTTCTTCTGATAGGCAGCCTCCATTTCCTCTGAGGGAACATAGGGCTTTAATTCTCCGTTCACCGCATATCCCTGGGTAATGGTTTCACCGTGACCATCACTAATATAAAGTACATCATTAGCGGAAAGCGTTGTATCTGTGCAGAATTTATCAAAGTATGCAACATTGATTTCCTCTGCCACATAACCAATTACCTCTCCATTGCGTTCAATGGATTTGCAGGCGAGAACCAGTCTTTTATCTCCTTCCGCTGTCTCCCGCGTTACAACGCTGCCGATAAAGAAATCTCTGGCGAGCTTTTCTGCCGGGATATTCTGAAGTTCACTGTACTTGGTGGAATCAAAATCCTCCGTGGAGGATACGACCCTGAAATCCCGATTAATCAGGGAAAGACTTAGAATGTATGGATTACTTGCTTTGTGCTTCATCAGCATATCATGCACATACTGCTGCGCCGATATATCAATTCCAAATTTATTGTCCAGACTTTGAACCACAAGATTATCAACCATCGCATATTGGGAAATAATTTGTAATTCCGTTTTTCTCTCTTCATAAAACCCATTCATACTCAGTACGGTTGTTTCACCCAGAGATTTCAGATTTTCTTTTATAATCTTATTAACCGATTGATAATGGTTATAAGTCAAAATTCCAGCCATAATATAGAGAGGCACCAGAGAAAACACAATAAGAAAAATAACAAGTGTTTTTTTAAGTTTCATTTTGGTCTCCTCCTTTACAATATATGTGTCTATTGTACTATATTTTACAGTTTCTTACAACCTTGGATTACGGTTTTACCAGCACACCGTTCCATAGCTGTTTCCGTCTGCATCGGTGACATCAATCTTGAAATTCTGGAAATCTTCTCCGTCAGCATAAAGCACGGTATGAAATTGCGATGCGTATTGTATCATGGAAATCCACCGGCTGTCCTCCCACTGACTCTGGTCAGTGCTTACGGTAAGAGTGGCATGGATATCCGGTTCTGCCAGAAGCATGAGAGAGGTGAGCGGGCTGGTCTGATCTATCAAAAGAAGTCCGCTGATTGTCTTGGAAAAGGTGTCCGCCTCCTGCTGCCAGGATGCATAGTCCTCATCCTCACGCCGATCCGGCAAGTCATAATTTGCTCTAAGATACTCTCCCAGATACCGGGTAACCTTCACCGCGCCGGAAAGATTCAGATGGGAATCCGCATCCAGACAGTCGGTGTCATAGTCCACCACATCCATATCCAGAAAATTGAGATAAGGTACCTCATAGTTTTCCGCTATCTCATAGCCCAGATTTGCCTCCCGCTGTTTATCCTCACTGGCAGGAAAAGGCAGATAGGTCAGTACCACCTCGATATCTTTTTCTTTACATAATTCCAAAATTTTCCGCAGGTATTCCACGCCCACGGTGTCGCTGTCGCAGACTTCGCTCCTGTCCAGTTTCGCAGTTGCCTGGGGCACTGCCACAGAATAGCCGGGAGCCGCTCCTTTGTAAGAAAGGGGCTGATAGTGGAAATCTTCCGCTGTCAATTCGCTCCATCTGTCGTGATAAATAATAAAATCTGCCAGGAACTCTGCTTTTTCCTCGGTGGTATCAAAGAGGTCATTCACCATTCTGATTTTATTCCAGGAAAAAGGAATGGCATCCAGGGAAACATGGGTCTGGTTCACACTCACCAGAGAGGTTTTCTGATTCTCACTCAAATAGGATAAATCCAACACCACCACACTGGGATCGGTGTAGTCCAGAGCATTAACCAGTACCCAGTAGGTAGTGGCCAGCTGGTTACCGTGTCCCGCCATATTGTAGGAGCCGATTCCCTGTTCCTGCCATAGCTGTAAGGGCAATACCCCGTTGGAGGTATGGCTGGTTCCCAGAAACAGCACATCGAAATTTTCCTTTGCATCAAAAAACGCATCATACATCTGTGCCGAGGTCTTTCGCTCAAACACTCTGGAAAGTCCCATCACAATCAGACACAGTCCCAACGTAAAAAGCAATGCTTTTATCAGATTTTTAGCCTTCGTCTGCATAAAAAACAACATCCTTTTTCTTTGCTGGCAGATTTCCCTCTGCCGCAGGGTACCCTAATGCTGCCATGCACCACACCCGGTGTCCGGCAGGAACGCCGAAGCCCTCTAACATTTTCCGGATGACTTCGTCCTCCCAGAGATAAAACAGAGGATTGAGCCAGGTGGAGCCGATTCCGTAGGAGTGTGCAGCCAGAAAAATATTTTCTGCCGCACAGGAGGCATCCTGGCATCCGGTAGCATTCCGGGTATCATTGGAAATGAGAATAAGACAGGCTGGATTTTCAAAGCCATAGACATTGACTTTGGAGAGTACTGCCCGTTCCTTCACTACTTCCTTTATATGCTGGATATTCTTTTCATTCTGAATCACGGTAAATCGCCAGGTCTGCATGTTGCGTCCGGTGGGGGCATAATACCCCGCCTTTAAAATCATGTCCAGCTTTTCCGGTTCGATTTTTCTGTCGGTAAAACGACGGATGCTCCGTCTGGACAAAAGTGCCTGCATCACCGGATTCATCAGTTCCTCACTGCCCTGGCTTTCCCAAAGCTTGCGGATCGCTTTTCTGTCGATTTTGCCCATGCGGTTCCGGGGCAGTGCCTCCACTACCACATAGTGCTGGGGGAGCTTATAACGCTCCATTTTTTCTGCCAGATAGGACTGAAGCCCACTCTCGGTAAAGCCGGTACTCACTGCCAGATATAGAATGGGAACCTGTCCCAGTACTTCGTTGGGGTCAGCTACGCCGATGCAAGCGCACTCCTTCACAAATTCATACTGGCATGCAATATTTTCCACTTCAACAGGGGAAACCTTCTCGCCACCTACATTGATAATATCATCCGCCCGTCCCAACATGTAGACATAGCCATCCGGGTCGGTATACACCATATCGCTGGTAAGGAGCCAGCCATCCTTTAAGGTTTCGGCAGTAAGCTCCGGGCGGTTCCAGTAGCCCGCCATCTGCATATCACCTTTCAATGCCATACGTCCGGGATGCTCTCTATCGCTTTGGATCGGGTTTCCTTCTTCATCCAGGACACGAACCTCCACATTCGGGAGCGGTTTGCCCACGGCGCCGATCTGTTCCGGATGAGATGACACTTCTGTCACATTTGTAAACAGGGCTCCCCCGGATTCGGAGGATCCCCAGGTATTGTAAATCGTGGTATGAGGCAGTTCTGCGGTAAGGCGTTTGCGCTGGGCAATGGTAAGGCTGCCTGCCCCCACTTCAATATAGCGGAACTTACTCATCACAGGCACAAACTGATCCTGCATCTGTCCCCGAAGGATTTCCATAGAAGCAGGGACTGCCACCATAGCGGTACAGTCAAAGGCTGTCTGATTATTTTCCACTTCCTTGGCAAAAGCAAAGCCATTCTGCAAAACTACCATGGCTCCCTGGTACAGAGTCGCCCGAAGCACGCGGAGGGCAAAGGAATGATTTAAAGGAAGAGGCAGCAAAAGCCTCTCGTCTTCCCGGATGCCGATTCCCTGAATGGTGTTGGAGAGAATATGATAAACCGCCTTGTAAGTGAGAATCACTCCTTTGGGTTTACCGGTAGTTCCGGTGGTAAAAAGCAGCTCTGCCATGTCCTCCGGCTCCGGCATCACATAGTCGGCAAATTTTTCCGATGCAGGCGCAGCGTAAAGCTGTTTCATAGAGGCAACACGGCAGTGTTCCCCCCAGTCCTTGCCATTTCTTTCTTTCATGGGTTTGTCCGTGAGGAAAAGACTTGCTCCGGCATCCTCATAGACAGCGGCCGCATTCTCGGCTGTGCTGTTTTTATCAATGAACACAGCAATAGCTCCGGCATACTGGATTCCCAGATAGACTGCCACCATTTCCGGTTTGGAGACCGCACTGAAAAGGATGCGGTCTCCCACCTGGATGTCCCTTTTTTTCAGTTCTGTGCCAATGATCCGAATTTTTTCTGCCAACCGTGCATAGGTCAATTTTTCCTTTTTGAATGCCACAGCGACAGCATCAGGCTTCGTCCGGGCAAGTTCCAGAATCCGTTGTACCAGCGTGTTCAATGTTTTACTCCTTTACAAGTATTTCTCTATGAGTTCTGCCATAGCATCTACGGAATTAAAGTTTTCAGGAATAATGTCCTCATAAGGCAGTTCCACGCCGAATTCCATAGATAAAGCAGAAATGATTCCTACGATAGTGAGGGAATCCAGGATTCCGTCATCCACTAATTCTTCGGAGCACTCAAAATCGATCTCCGGGTAATTTTCTTCCAATACATCCAAAATTTTGTCTCTCATAATTCTTTCTGTCCTTTCGTTATTAGTATGTCATTAAAATCCACCATATATGAATGAGCTGGCGTCATACGCCGATCCATATCTGGCAAAAATAAGCAGAATCACGCAGGCACCGTAATAAATCAGCCACCGCACCGGGAGCGGGCGCTTCGCCAGCCATTCCCGGATCTGGATATGCTCCTGTAAAATGTCAACGATCCAGATCAGTGCCACTCCGATCAGTGCCACAATGAAATTTTTCCGATCCAGTCCGAAGCCGAAAAGGCTTCCCTGGGTAAAAGCACGCATTCCGGTTCCTGCAAAAAGCTGGCGGATCAGCACCGTAAAGCCCATCAGGGTTCCGGTAACGGTGAGCATTCTTCCCACGCAGAACACCAGAAAAGTACGCACCATCTGGAAGATCTGAAACCATTTCTTCTTAGGGTCAATGTGAAGCTTCTCATTGAACTGTTTCGTTTCTTTGGTAAAAATTGTCTCCAAAATAATGAGAACACCCCAGTACAGACCCCATACCACATAGTTCATGCCGGTACCGTGCCAAACCCCGGTAAGAAGCCACACCACCGTCAGCGGAATTGCGGCGGATACCACCTGACCTGCACGGTTCCCATGCTTTTTCCGCACATTCACAGCGCATTTCATAAAACGGGGATTCATGGCAATGGGCATATAGATATAGTCCTTGAACCAGGTTCCCAGAGTAATGTGCCAACGCCGCCAGAATTCTGCCGCATTCTTCGCAAAGAAAGGACGGCGGAAGTTTTCATCCAGGGTGACACCCATGGTTTGGGCTGCTCCGCACACAATATCCATACAACCGGAAAAATCCGCATATAATTCTACCGCACCCAGTACGATAGCCAGAAGCATTTCCAGACCTACATGGTAATCCGGCATATTCCAGACGGCAGTGGTGTACAGTGCCAGTCGGTCTGCCACTACCATCTTTTTGAAAAATCCCCAAAGCATACGCTGGAGTCCGAAACAGATTCTCCGGTATTCCGGCTTCGGCAGAGCATCAAACTGCTTCAGCAGTTTATCATACCTTCCGATCGGTCCCTGCACAATATGGGGGAAATAAGTCATACACAGTAACAATTTCAGGAAGTTTGGCTCAAAAGACGCTTTTTTCCAGTAAATATCCAGTAAATATCCTACGGAAGAAAACGTATAATAGGAGATTCCAAGGGGTACAAGGATGCCTTGCACTTGAAGGAGGCGTGCCATTTTTACAAACACAAGAAATCCCACAATGAGAACTAATGCCGCTATCAGGTACTTTTTGCTTTTTTTCTTATATTCCGCAAAAAGTGCCGCCTGTTCCTTCGGCGACAATCCCTCTTTTTCCTTATCATATCCAACATAAATTTTTGTAATCTGTCTGCTGCACAGATAAACAAGGATAGCAGTGCCGATGAGAATCATCAGCACTGCCGGACCTGCCGCCAGCAGATAAAACGCCAGACTACCTACGAGAATCACTGCCTGTCGCAGTTTTCCATTGGGCATCAGCAAATAGCATATTAAAAAGATTGCAAAAAACACAAAAAATCCAAGAGAATTATAGGTCATTGTTACAGCCTTTTTCTATAAAATTTACAGACAGTCCAGAAATCTTTGAAATGCTTTCTGTCCCTGCGGGGTGCGTTTATAAACACCCGCACATTCCAGCACCTTGGAAAAGACAATGCCCACTTCCTTCTGAACGATGGCGTGTATGTTTTCCGGGGTGATTTCATAATGAGGTATCCATTCCTCTGCCCATTCTGCATGAGAAGCCGTCAACACATCTCCACGCAGATCGCCGCCTTCCAGAATCAACTGTTCCAACCGGGACATTTCCTTTTTCAACCGGGCAGGCAGCACTGCCAGTCCCATAACCTCAATCAAGCCAATATTTTCTTTTTTGATATGATGGTACTGGGCATGGGGATGATACAGCCCCATGGGGCATTCCTCTGTAGTTATGTTATTACGCAAAACCAGATCTAATTCAAATAAATCTCCACGCATTCTGGCAATGGGAGTGATGGTGTTATGAGGTATGCCGTCTGTTTCACTGAAAATAAAGGCTTCCTCATCGGTGTAGCCTCTCCAGGTTCTCAAAATACGGTCTGCTGCTTCCACAATTGGAGCTGCCTCTTTACACTGCAGACGGATTACGGACATAGGCCATTTAATCGTTCCTGCGTGCACCTGCGGATAGTCCTTTAATGAAAACTCCTTCTCATAAGGGGCTCTTGCCATGGCAAATTCATAATGACCGCCCTGAAAATGATCATGGCTCAAAATGGAGCAG
>USSP01000015.1 GCA_900557385.1 uncultured Lachnospiraceae bacterium | reverse complement strand
TGTGTTAGACTTATCACATATAGAACTGGCAACCCGGGAAGATAAAAACTGGAACCTGGATTTCTGGGCGAGACTGAAAATAATTTATAAAAGGCAGGGGGGGATTCTATGTCGAGAACGTTATGTTACGTTATAATTGGCTACTTATCGGGCAGTATATTATATGCCAGGGTATTCGAGAAGCTTTTTCATAAGGAAAATATGATGTAATCACTCTTGTTAATCATCTTGAGCATCATATTAATCTGTGCAATCGTTCCCTGTGCTTCCATCTCTACGGAACCATCCCATTCATTCTTCGCCCAGCCTGTTATTCCCATACCATTCGCTGCATATTTGGCTCGATAGCGAAAGCCTACTCCCTGCACGCGCCCGGTAAACCGCATATGCCTGCGTACTACCTTAAATTCATCCATATTCTGCCCCTTTCTCCTCGTTCCGTTGTACAAGTCATTTACATTCAGCAAAATAACGTAGAATGAATTCTTCTGCAAGGCATCGAAACAAGGCAATGCGGTGGTATCGTCGGTTGACAGCAACGCAGCAGATGGAAATTCAGGCAAGTCATTCAGCAAAATGTTATTTACGGTTTCAAATTTCATGTGTGAAAAATTCTTCTCATGTCTCTTGAATATCTGCAAGCATCTTCATTACTCTTAATTCTCTTTCAATCATGGAATCATACGAATTTTCCTTCACGTATTCTTCGTTCACCCTGATTGCTTCATCCAAATCTACAAAGCATGGAACAAATTCTTCTTTTTTCTCGTTTTCTGTAAATTGAGGAGGAACCAGTCCTTCTGTCACATCACATAGGTAATAGAAATTATCCTGTATAAATACCGGCTCATGCTTCCCCTTCTGGATACGATGCACATATCCAAACTCTGCAACCGATTCAGGAATCACTGTCAGTCCTACTTCTTCCTTTACTTCACGAATCATTGCATCTATCTTATTTTCTCCCGGTTCTATTCCGCCTCCGGGTATTTTATAGTACCTATGCTTCTGACTATAAATTACAGCTATTTTCCCATTTTTTAGTATGATTGCTCTTGAAGAAGGGCGAACAAATGCTTTTCCATCAGGGTCATAATCCTTTTTATCAATTTCAAATAGTAATCTCACTACTCTCTCCTCATCAATATCTGCTTCGTTCCAAGCAGGCATTAAAGCACAAAAATCCCCCGGAAAACTCCGGGGGATATCATTTTCTCAAAAATTAAGCTACCTTAGACTTTGCTAATTCTGCTAATGTCTTGAAACCTTCTGCATCGTTAACTGCCATCTCTGCTAACATCTTTCTGTTGATGTCAACACCAGCAAGCTTTAAGCCATGCATCATCTGGCTGTAAGAGATTCCGTTCATTCTTGCTGCTGCGTTGATACGAGCGATCCATAACTGTCTGAACTGTCTCTTTCTCTCTTTTCTTCCTGCATAAGAAGAAGTCAGAGCTCTCATTACGGACTGTTTTGCTACTCTATACTGTTTAGATCTTGCACCTCTGTAACCTTTTGCAAGTTTTAATACTCTGTTATGTTTTTTCTTTGCGTTTACGCCGCCTTTAATTCTTGCCATTTCTATGACTCCTTTCTGATAATTCGACTTTCAGCTTATAAATACGGTAAGATCTTCTTCATATTCTTAACGTTGGTAGCATCTACGATGCCAGCCTGTCTGAGCTGTCTCTTCATCTTAGTGGATTTCTTTGTTAAGATATGGCGTCTGTAAGCTTTATTTCTCTTTAACTTACCTGTTCCTGTAGCTTTAAAACGTTTTGCAGCTGCTCTGCTGGTTTTCATTTTGGGCATATCATTTTCCTCCTGATTCTCAATCTTCTATTTTAACATCCAAACTATCGCTTTTCAGTTAAAAACATAGTCATGCTTCTTCCTTCAACCTTGGGTGCTTTCTCAATCACTGCCACATCGGAAAGTGCCTGGGCGAAGTCATCCAGAATATGTTTACTCTGGTTCATGTGAGCCATCTCACGTCCACGGAAACGAAGAGTAATCTTAACCTTGTCTCCCTTCGTCAGAAACTTACGTGCATTGTTGATCTTGGTATTCAGATCATTGGTGTCAATATTGGGAGAAAGACGAATCTCCTTCACCTCAATCACGTGCTGTTTCTTTTTCGCTTCTTTCTCTCTGCGAACCTGTTCATACTTATATTTACCATAATCTACAATCTTGCAGACAGGCGGTTTCGCTGTGGGAGCAATCTTCACCAGATCAAGACCTGCTTCCTCCGCCATCTTCATGGCATCTCTGGGGGACATAATTCCTAACTGCTCTCCATTCTCACCAATAAGGCGGATTTCTTTGTCCCGAATCTGTTCATTAATAAATAAGTCGCTAATAGTAGTGCACCTCCATAAGAAAATAAAAGCGAAAAAAAGTGGATAGCATAACTATCCACTGAAATCTCAATCTTCTCACGGCATCCTCGCAGAAACCGTGTAGATTAAATCTGTACGCCTGTAAGCCCGCTTGCCACAGGGTGAGAGTGGATACTCTGCTTGTTGTCTGTTCTACACACTCAGATAGAATAGCATAGTCACTCTTACCTGTCAAGCGGTTTTTCCAGTTTTCTTGCAGTAAGGGTATAACTCATGATCAAAGTCAGGTAAATCACACCAATCATGATAACCGGAAAAATTCCTGTCTCGAAAAACAGCATGCTGAGAAAAGCAATAACCCAGCAGACAGAACAGGCAATATTGGTTACATTGAAGGCTTTATACGCTGATTGATATATCATCAGCTTCTGCGCTTCATCGCAGCTTTCCACCCATGTTTTCTGAAATCTTATATCAAAGATTGACCCCCGTTTCTCCGGATTCATTTTCTTGCTGAAATTCACAATTTTATTTTGAAGAGCAAGAATCCAGACATAACCGGCAATCATAATAAGAATATCCACTGTGAATAAAAGACTTCTATTCACATTTTCCATGGTTGCTTTTTCAAAAAAATAAATGGTTGCCGCAAAGAATACCAAATTTAAAATCATAGCCGTATTGCTCAACAGCAGCGGCATATCCAGACGATACTCCAACTGGTCATAAATCGTCTCATCTTCCTCTGCCCTACGGTCATAATCCTGTCTGCACTTGTTGTAAAGCATAAAAGAAATGACACCCAAAATCAAGTTGACTAATGCAAATAATCCGGTTTCCGCGAAAACAAATACATTATAAAATTCTGTCAGATTTATTTTTTCTACCAAAGGTTGAAAATGGCTGCCCATCCTTCCGGTAACCATTCCTAACAGCATACATACCAAAAGCAATGCAAAAAATTTAATAGCCTGTTTCTTTTCTTTCATGACCTATGACTCCTCTTCCTCATATTGAAAAATATCTTCTACGGTAACTCCACACACTTTGGCAATTTTCAACGCCAGTGTCACAGAAGGAGAGTAATCTCCCCGTTCGATCTGGGAAATGGTCTGCCGGGAAGTTCCCACCATTTTTCCCATATCCTGCTGGTTCACTCCCAGCCTGCTTCTGTATTCCTTTAATTTATTGTTCAATGGCACATGAACCACCGCCTTTCCTTTTCCGGTCATATGAACCGGATCAATGTACCCCGGCTTCACCGGAATCACAAAATAAAAAGAGTTGTCAACTTTTCTTGTCATTATATTATCACTGACAAGGAAAGAAAGTTGTCAACTCTCTTTTTTATCAAAGCGAAAAGGGCGCTTTTTCCATCTTTCAACAGAAAAAGCGCCCTTTTCCTTTTTATCGCTCCTTAAAGGTTGCGCAGTTGGTTGCGTCACAATCACACGCGTTATTTCCACGGATATCTACATGATCTGCCGTACATTTATAATCGCTATTATAAACACACTTGGATGCTTCACAGTCGATACTGATTGTTCGCTTGGGGTGACATGCATTGGATGCGTTGTCTGCTGTTTTATTTACAAAGCTTTCACAACAGGTGTCTGCCTCGTTCTTCGCATGCTTGCCTCCCACCATGATGTCACCTTTACAGCAACACCGGTCCGCATTGTAGGAACAGTTTTCTACTCCACATTTTAAATCTGCCATCGTAAACACTCTCCTTTCGCAATGATATGCATCTTGCAATAATAGTATTTACGAGGTATTTCTTTTTTATTCTGAAAAAAATAGTAACTATTTCGCTTCTTCCTGTACTTCTTCCTTCCGGATTGCCTTGGTACGGATTTCTTCGCAGATCTGACTGACAAAATCTGCCAAAGGCTTCTGACCCTCGTCTCCTGCGAAACGGCTGCGCACGGATACCAGTCCCTGCTCTGCTTCCTGCTGTCCGACAACCAGCATGTAAGGCAGTTTGGCAAGTCTTGCTTCGCGGATCTTGAATCCGATCTTTTCAGAACGGTTATCTACGGTTACATCCACGCCGTTTTTCTTCAGTTCTGCACGAACCTGTTCCGCATACTCCTCATATTTCTCAGAAATAGGAAGAACACGAACCTGCTCAGGGCAAAGCCATGTAGGGAATTTGCCGGCATAATGCTCAATAAGCCATGCCAGAGTTCTCTCATAACATCCCATGGAAGTTCTGTGGATAATCCAGGGACGGACTTTTTCACCATTCTGGTCAATGTAGTACATACCAAAGTTCTCAGCAGAAGCGCAGTCAAGCTGAATGGTTACCATGGTATCTTCCTTACCGTAGACATTCTTGGCCTGAATATCAATCTTGGGTCCGTAGAAAGCAGCCTCATCGTCAGCCTCTGTGTAAGCGATGCCGTTTTTATCCATGACATCTCTTAAGTACTGCTGGGTGCTGTTCCAATACTCATCATCCCCCAGGTATTTCTTCTTATTGTTAGGATCCCATTTGGAAAGACGGTAGGTTACATCGCCATCAATACCCAGGGTCTTCATGACATAATGAGCCAGTTCGGTACATCTGGTCAATTCTTCCTCTGCCTGGTCGGGACGCAGGATAATGTGTGCCTCGGTAATCGTAAACTGACGTACACGGGTCAGACCGTGCATCTCACCGGAATCCTCGTTACGGAACAGGGTAGAAGTCTCAGACATTCTGTAGGGCAAATCTCTGTAGGAATGCTGCTCATTCATGTATACATAGTACTGGAACGGGCAGGTCATGGGACGAAGTGCCATGGTCTCCTTGTCCTCATCATCCTTGTTTAAAATAAACATTCCATCCATGTAATGATCCCAGTGTCCGGAAATCTTATACAGATCAGCTTTCGCCATCAAAGGAGTTCTGGTGCGGACATAGCCCCATTCATTGTCCTCCAGATCCTCAATCCATCTCTGGAGTTTCATGATCATTTTGGTTCCCTTCGGTGTGAAAAGGGGAAGTCCCTGACCGATGACATCAACGGTGGTAAAGAGACCCATCTCACGGCCTAATTTGTTATGGTCACGTCTCTTCGCATCTTCCAGATTCTCCAGATAGGCAGCAAGCTCTTCTTTCTTGTTAAAAGCGGTACCATAGATACGCTGCAGTCTTGCCTTGTCGGAATTGCCTCTCCAGTATGCCATAGAGGAAGAAATCAGTTTATAAGCCTTGATATTTTTAGTACTCATCAGGTGCGGACCTGCACACAGATCCACAAATCCTCCCTGGTCATAGAAGGAAATCTCTGCACCTTCCGGCAGGTCTTCAATCAGTTCTACCTTAAAAGGCTCATTGCGCTCCTGCATGAATTTGATTGCTTCCTCTCTGGGAAGAGTGAAACGCTTGATTTCGTGGCCTTCCTTGATGATCTTCTTCATCTCGGCTTCAATCCTGTCCAAATCTTCTCTGGAAAAAGGTTCTGCATCGAAATCATAATAGAAACCATCTTCAATGGAAGGTCCGATGGTACATTTGGCATTCGGGAAAAGCCGTTTTACTGCCTCGGCCATGACATGAGCTGTGGTGTGACGCAGGGTCTGTAAACCACCCTCATCGTTTGCAGTGAGAATATTTAATGTGCAGTCGTCCTTTACCTCGGTACGCAGATCTACTACTTTGCCATCCAGCTCGCCGGCACATGCCACTCTGGCAAGTCCCTCGCTGATGTCTGCTGCGATTTCATAAACCGTCATCACTTTGTCATACTCTTTAAAAGAGCCATCTTTTAATGTTACTTTCATAATGATTTTCTCCTTTCTCATTTCCGCCGCTGCACATCCCTACGGAGCATAATCTTCTCCTCTACGAGGTGCGCATCCTTGCGAAGCATTTCGTTTGATCGGAAATTCCTGGCAAACAAAAAATCCATGCGTAAAATACGCATGGACGATAATTGTCGCGGTTCCACCCTGCTTGCAGATGCAAACTGCCATCTGCCTCTCAACTGATGATAACGGAATCACCGGGCTTTATTAAAGCCACTCCGGGGTGGTCTTCAGATGAACTTCCTCCTGGATGCTTCCACCTCTGCGCTGTTCCACAGGCATCCTTCTCTGGGGATTTCATTGATCTTACTCTTCCCGTCAACGTGTTTTTTTATTTGCCTCTATATTATGCGCAATTTTTCAATCTGTAAAGGGGTTTTTGAAAAAATTATTCATTTTCCTTTCCCAGTGCAGAATCCATCAGCTTTAAAAGTTCCAACGCACTTCTGAAATTTACCTGTTTTTTCCCTTCCACCCAGGAAACCGTTCCCTGCCAGGTATGGTTTTCCTGACTCTTCACAGATACAACAAAATTCTGTACGGTTTCTTTCTCCATAGCTTTCATTGGTTATGTTGCTCCCCTTGTCTGCTTTTCATATTTCTATTGTAACAAAGTACGGTCACACCGCGGTCACATGGAAGTGTTTTTTTGCAAATATTTTTGTATGAGATCAATCAAGCCCCACTCACCATCGTATTCCCCAAGGCATTGTCCATCCAATGAAAAGACCAGCCCCTGCCAGCTGGCATTACGCCGAGACTCCACCAAAATGTCCAAAGTGGCAAGCTCCCCATGATACTGCTGCATCTCCTGATAGGTCACATCAGTTATAGGAACACCCCGATATGCCGCATTAGGAACAATTGCTTTCTTAAAACTACGTTTTTCCTGAAAAGACTGAGGATACCCCGTCCGGTCAAACAAGGCATCCATCTGCAAAATCAGCTCTCTGAATTCTACAAATTTAAGTTCACTCTCACTGAGCGGTGAATAAATCCTTCCCAATAGATCTGCTGTAGCATCATCAATACACACACGGAAACGATTGGGTGGATATTTTTTTTCTGTTTGGTTCATATTCGTTCCACGCTTTCATTCTCCTACTTCACAATCGTGCTGGCAGCGACCACTTCTTCTATGTCCATATGCACCTGTAATCCCTTAATCTTAGAGCTTACCTGATAAAATCTGGACAATACGCGATTAGCCACCAGAGCGCAATTTTCGTAATTGCAGGAATTCAGCATCACCACATATTGTGTCGAACTATATCTGGAAACCACATCCCCGATCCGCAGTGTATCACATAGTACTCTTTCCAGCATATTCATTGCCTTCTGCATATTGTCTTTGATCGTCTCTTTCCCTATTTTAGAGGAAATCTTGGCATCCATGTCAATCGTGAAGAGCACAAGATATTCGGACATTCCCAAACGCTTGATCTTACGTGCCTCCAGATGATAAATCTCTCTGAAAACCGTGTAACCACACAAATAGGCGCCGTCCACACTTTTTTCTGTGATTTCTGATGACATTTCATTGATATCGGAGAGATTCTCTCCGTTATTCATGTTAATCAGTTCCCTGCCCAGTTCTGTCAATAAGGGGGTATTCCGGACTCCCAGCTGATCATACAGAATCTTCTCGACTTTCTCAAAAGCCTCCTTGGCCTGCGCCTGTTTATTCTGACGCATATAGGATTGAACCAAAAGAATATTCAAATGTTCATCCAGTGCCTCGTAATGCAATGCTTCCGCACATACCAATTCCATCTGGTGAAACTTGCCCTGCTCCAGATACAATTGTGCCATTTCTTTCACACTGGTGATATACATAGAATGGTAATACGCAGACAATGTCAGGATCCAGAATACATCGGTGGAAGACAGCATAAAATTGCCTCCATACATGGCTATCGCATTCTCATAGTAATAGAGACATTCTTCTTTTTCCCGTTGGGTTTTCTTAGCCTCTTCCAGATTCTTCTCAAATTCCTCACAATCCATAATGACACTGATTTCAGAATTCCAAGAATAAAACCCTTTCTTGGATAAGAGATAATCGGCATCGCCCAATTCCGTTTTCAACAGATTTCTCAGGCGATACATTAAATTTTTCAAAGCTCCCGAAGGATTGTCAATTTCATCCTCATGCCACAACGCTGTACACAGTTCCTGTACCGTGAGTGGATGATCTCTGTGTAAGAGCAGGTATAAAAGCAGCTTCTTCAACATATCCGAACGGATATTTTTATCGTTGATGCTCCCCTGTTCATTTGCGATTTGAAATCTCCCCAAAGTATTAACAACAATATTCATTTACATCCCCTATATTTCCCTGACTCTTTATCCGCTATGTAATTACTTTTGCAGAGTAAAGCACTAAATCCCCATGATAGACAAAAAGGCGGGGAATACATCCCCGCCATAAAAAATTCCTTTATGCATTCTTGCCGCAGCACTTCTTATACTTTTTACCGCTTCCGCAAGGGCAGGGATCGTTCGGATAAACTTTCTCCGGTTTGCGAATTGTTGTGGATGATTTCTGTTCTTTGTAAAGCGCTTTCCGTTTACCTTCATCAAAAATCTGATTCCACTCCGGCAGATTATACAGCCATTCTGCATCGGCTGCTACCATGTTTTTGTATAAGAGTTCCTTGTCAAAATCAAGGCTGACCGCAGTATCCTCTTCCATCTCTTCGATAGGATTGGGAACCTTCAGGGAATCATTGATGCCATCCAGAAAACCTGTCATTGTCATCAGATCCACGCCGTATTTCTCAGCCAGTTCCTTTACTGTTCCGGATACAGCCTCATCAGGATTCTTTAATAATTCTGCATAAATATTTTTTTCCAGCTGGAAATATTTCGTCCACAGCGCCTGCAGCTTCTGTCTGTCTACACTTTCTGAATACGCCATGTCTCTCCACTGATTTAATAATGCCATGTGATACCTCCATACCAGAGTGTTCCTTATGAAACAACTCATACATAGTGTTCAGTATATTACAAAATCGCTATAAAGTCCAGTTTTTCGTAAAATTTATGACTGTTTATCCTCATCCTTTTTTTCTCTGTCCTGCAGAATATCCATGGATGCAATGGTATGCTTCTGTTTCAGCCATCCATACATGCCGATGTAAATCCAAAGGAGAATGGGAAGTCCGATGGTTGCTACAATACACGCCTGAAAAAGTCTGCCCCAGCCGGGAAAGTCCAGACAAGCTACAATAAAAGTGGCTACATACATGGCAACCAAAAGTACAATACATAGAATGGCTGCAATCTGCTTTCCGCTCTTTTTCTTTTTTTGATCCTGATTCTGTCCGCTCATGATTTCTCCTTTTCCTCCACTGCACTATATCGAACAATGACCAGTTCCACACTCATCTGGTCATCCATGCGTCCGGTTTTTACTGCTTCCTCCGCATTGACACAGGCATTGACCGCCTCTTTCAGATAAGAGGTTTTAAATTTGGATGCCTGTCTCACATATTTTCCGGCAATAAAGCTATGCAGACCCACTTTCTCTGCAATGGCCTTATCACCATACCCCTTCGCAGCCAGTTCCTTTACCTGTAGAAGCAAATTAAACTGTCTGGTGATAAGAAACAAAATCCGCATTGGCGGTTCCTTTAAAGTCAGCAGATCATAATAGAGCGTCAATGCCTCTTTTTGCCTTTTCCCCGCAATGGCATCCACCATATCGAAAATCTGGTTGGTGACCTGTCTGGTACAGATTTCGTCTACATCTTCTGCTGTGATTACATCTTTCTCCATACAATAGCACAACAGCTTTTCCAGTTCGATACGGATATTACTCATATCTGTACCGGTATGATTCAGAAAAAGATTCAGAGTATTTTCCGAAATCTGTTTATTTTCTTTTTTCAGCATGGTCAACACCCACCGCTTCAAGGTCGTCTCATCCTGTTTTCCAAATTCAACGGCTGCGCCTTTTTTCTGAACTGTTTTAAATAATTTGCTCCGCTTATCCACCTCCGGTTCGATAAACACAAAAAATGTGGTAGAAGCCGGATTTTCCAGATAGGATGCAAGTTCTTCGCCGCCTTTTTTGAACAGTCCGCTGTTCTCCAGGAAAATCACTCTTCTATCTGCGAAAAAAGGCATCGTCTCTGCCAAATCAATGACCTCCGGTACCGACACATCCTTCCCTTCATAGTATTTGAAATTCATGGTGTCTCCGTCTGAAACCAAAGCACTCTTTAATTTGTCACGATATTGTTTCCGCAGATAATCTTCCTCTCCGAATAGCAGATAGACCTGCTTAAAATCTCCGGATTTTAAATCAGCAATTAGTCGCTGCATCTTTCCATTGTTCTCCGTTCACACTGATCCCCGTTTATAATCGCCAGTACCCGTTCTGCCGCCGGTGAAAGCTTTCTTTTTTTGTCTGTCACCACACAAAACCGGCGTTTCGGAATAATCTTGTTAAACCTGAGTTCAAACAGCTTTCCATTATCCAGGTCTTCTCTGGCAAATTCTTTCATCACGCTTCCCACTCCCAGATTCCGAAGGGCAAACTGAACAATCATGTCACTGGTGGCAAGTTCAAACTCCGGCTGCAGAATGACTCCGTTTTCTGACAGGAACCGATCCATATAGCTGCGGGTACTGGTTCTCTGCTCCAGGGAAATAATGGGCATGTGCTCCAGTTCCTGCAGATCCAGCATACGGTTCTTGTATGCAATAAATCTGCGTCCCGCCACAAACACATCTTCGATTTCCTTTACCGGCATCACCTGGATATTTTCCCCACTCTCAAAAGGGGTACTCACTACCCCGAAATCAATCTTCCCTTCTGTCAGGAGATCTAATGTCGCCGGTGTCGGTGCATTGGTTACGTTGACCTTAATCGAAGGAAACCTCTCATGAAAGGTTTCCAGATAAGGCAGCAAATAGAAGCGCAGTGTCATATCACTTGCTCCGATCCGCACCTCTCCCAGATCCAGATTCAACATTTCCCGCAGTTTCTGCTCTCCCTGTTCCAGACTTTTCACCGCCTGCTCCGCGTAGGGATAAAGCAATTCTCCCTCCGGAGTAAGCCGGATTCCTCTGGAAACCCTGGTAAAAAGTTTCGCTCCCAGTTCCTCTTCCAACAGCCGGATGGTCTGACTGACTGCCGGTTGGGAAATGGAGAGTTCTCTTGCCGCCACTGTTAAGCTTCCGTGGCGTGCCGCTGTATAAAAAACTTTATAATACTCCAGGTTATTCATCAGTTAAATTTAAACACTTTCTGTGCCAGGTGATAGCCGCTGACAGAAATCTTTCTACCCCCTTTACCCGGCAGGTTGGTAGAACCACACAGCAGTCCATACCGCAGATGATAGAACAGCAGGGTGTCTTTTTCTTTAATATACTCCCAGAGTTCTTTTCTCTTCGCCAGATTTTCTTCGGTACCGGACTTGATTGCCAATACAGTGGAAATGGTGGTTATAATCTCCAGATAATTCAGCATATATGCCCGCAGTTTTTTATTGCTTAGAATCTTTGCCTTATTCGCCACAAAATAATCCACCATCAGCTTGTTGACCTTAATTTGCTGATCCAGTCTGGAAATCATCACTTTCTCATTGACTGACTGATCTGCACGCCCTATGTAATAGCGATAAAAATTGACATCCAGATAGTACATGGTCTTTACATAGGGAAGGGGCTCATAAACATAAATATTATCTACATAAAAAGTGTGTTCCGGCAATTTCAGTCCGCATTCTCTAAGCAGCTTCGTACGGTAAATAACAGAATGCATCAGAATATACTGTCCCTTAAAAAAGTGGTGAACATCGTTCCAGCTAAACAGCTCTCCTTCCGGTAGGGCATGATGATAGCGCATCACTTTATTGCGCTTTTCTCCTACTTTTTCATAGACAAAGTTACTGATTAACATATCCAGTGGTTTCTCACCACCGGTAAGTTCCCGAAGGGTATCCAGAATTTTCTTATATGCACTCTCTTTTACCCAATCGTCACTGTCCACTACCTTGAAATATAATCCCGTAGCATTTTCAATACCTGCATTGACTGCGGAGCCATGTCCACCGTTCTCCTTGTGAATAGCCTTGACAATGGTGGGATATTTCTCCTGATATTCATCAGCGATCTGTGCGGTTCCATCCTTAGAACCATCATCCACGATAAGAATCTCCACATCTTCTCCACCGGGAAGCAGAGATTCTATACAATTTTTCATATAAGCTTCTGAATTGTAGCATGGTATTGCAAATGATAATAATTTCACTGTTGCTCTCCTCTTTTTATGTTTAGTTGTTTGGCATAGGCTGAAAAAGCAGAAGGAATTGCATATTCCCGGCTGGCTTTTTCTATTTCCACAAAAACCGTGCCATCTGCCAGTTCCTGCTGTTTCTCCCCGCGAAACGGCGTCAATTCATCGACACGTACCCAGTATCCTATCATGTGCCACTCTATATGGGAAAAGACATGCTTCGCCTCTCCCAGCGACAAAATCTGGATCGTTTGCAATCCTTGGTCTTTCAGATATTGCAAGACCTCCTGGTCGGTGTGTTTTCCGTCAAGCATTGGGAACTCATACATTCCCGCCAGTAGTCCTTTGGACGGTCTTTTATGCAGGGCGATTCGATCTGCATCCAGCATAAGAAGAACGGTTTTGTCCTCCACACGCCTTTCTTTTTGTGCTTTTTTCACCGGGTATCGTGTCTGTGTCCCCTTCGCACATGCTTTACAGAAAGCATGCAGTGGACATTCCTCACAATGAGGTGCACCGTTAGGCACACACACTGTGGCTCCGATATCCATCATCGCCTGATTAAAATCGCCGGGACGCTCTCCTGACATTTCTGACCGCAGAGACTGCTCCACCTTGCTGCGAAAGCCTGTGTTCATAATGTCGGTATCATCTGCGAGGACTCTAGTCACCACCCGCAGCACATTACCGTCCACCGCCGGATTCACCTGTCCAAACGCGATGGAAGAAATGGCACCCGCCGTATAATTTCCGATTCCCGGAAGGGCAAGGAGTTCCTCATAGTTTCCCGGCATTCTGCCACCGTATTCCCGTTCAATCACCTGGGCGCATTTTTGCATATTACGCACGCGGTTATAATAGCCCAGACCTTCCCAGAGTTTCAAAAGCAGGTCTTCCTCTGCCTCTGCCAAATCCCTGATGGTGGGAAGTTCCCGTAAGAATCGGGCATAATATTCTTTGACCGCCTCCACGCGGGTCTGCTGGAGCATGATTTCCGACACCCACACATGATAGGGAGTAGGGTCTTCGCGCCAGGGCAGAACGCGCCTGTTGCTATCATACCATGTTAGCAAGGGCTGTGCAATCCGTGAAAGCAGTTCTTCCTGCTCCGGTAACAACCGTCTTTTCTCTTCGTTCTTTTTCATAGATTTTGTCATAATGATTCTGTATTTTTCGTCGGTAAGGTACTCTCGCCGCCGGCACTGCCTGCGCTGCCAGATTCGTATGTACCTGTTGGTCATCAAAAAAGATATGGGCACCGAATGCCTGCAAAAAATCCTTTTTGGAAATACCCCCTAAGAAAAAGGCCTCATCCACCCAGACTTTCCACTCCCGCAGAGTGCGAATCACTCTTTCATGTGCCGGTGCACTCCTCGCCGTAACCAATGCGATACGGATAGGCATTTCTTCTCCGCATTCTCTGCGCATTCCGGAGAACTTTTTAAGCAGCCTTGCAAAGGGGCCTTCCGGCAAAGGACAGCATGCTCTGCTCCGTTCATTTTCTTCAAAAGCTTCCAATCCTTGTTCTTTAAAGATTTGCTCTGCTTCATCTGAAAAAAGTACGGCATCCCCATCAAAAGCAATTCGTATCAGGGTATCCTGTTGGGGCATTGCTTCTTCTGCCCATTCCTGGCAAATCACACCTGCCGCAATCCCTGCATCTATGGCAAGCTGCACATCTGCTTCACAGGCAGAAAGAAACAGGTCTACGCCAAAAGCGTTCAGATAAGGAGCAATGGACGCTCCGCTGGCAAAGACAGCCCGGGTGATCGGTAATCCGTAATGTTCAATCGAATGAAAAATCCGCAGGGATACCTCCGGAGAATTATGGGATAGAATCACCACTTCTACTGCATTTTCCTGTCCGGGAATTCCATTGATTCCCAGCATCGCACGAATCAGT
>USSP01000014.1 GCA_900557385.1 uncultured Lachnospiraceae bacterium | reverse complement strand
CCGTTCTGGAAACCGCAGACGGTGACAAAGAGATTACCATGATGCAGAAATGGCCGGTTCGTAAGGGACGCCCCTATGCAAAGAAATTACCCCTTTCTACCCCGCTTGTAACCGGTCAGCGTGTGGTAGATACCTTCTTCCCCATCGCAAAGGGCGGTGTGGCAGCGGTACCCGGACCTTTCGGCTCCGGTAAAACCGTTATCCAGCACCAGCTGGCAAAATGGGCAGAGGCAGACATTGTGGTTTATATCGGCTGCGGCGAGCGTGGTAATGAGATGACCGATGTACTGAACGAGTTCCCGGAATTGAAAGACCCGAAAACCGGCAATTCCCTGATGGAGCGTACCGTTCTCATCGCCAATACCTCCGATATGCCGGTAGCAGCCCGTGAGGCATCCATTTATACCGGTATTACCATTGCGGAGTACTTCCGCGATATGGGCTACTCTGTAGCACTGATGGCAGACTCCACCTCCCGTTGGGCAGAAGCTCTTCGTGAGATGTCCGGACGTCTGGAAGAGATGCCCGGTGAGGAAGGATATCCTGCTTATCTGGGAAGCCGTCTGGCACAGTTTTATGAGCGTGCCGGATCGGTAGTTGCCCTGGGAAAAGAAGGGCGCCAGGGTGCTCTGTCTGTAATCGGTGCCGTATCCCCTCCGGGTGGTGATATTTCCGAACCCGTATCCCAGGCAACCCTTCGTATCGTCAAGGTATTCTGGGGACTGGATTCCGCGCTGGCTTACAAGAGACATTTCCCTGCCATCAACTGGCTGACCAGTTACTCCCTGTATCTGGACAACATCAGCGGCTGGTTTAAGGAAAACGTATCTCCCGACTGGATGCAGGAGCGTCAGAAACTGATGAGTCTGTTGCAGGACGAGGCAGAACTGGAAGAAATCGTAAAGATGGTAGGTATGGATGCATTGTCTGCACCGGATCGCCTGAAAATGGAGGCAGCCCGTTCCATCCGTGAGGACTTCCTGCACCAGAACTCATTCCATGAAGTCGATACCTATTCTTCCTTGAAGAAACAGTTACTGATGATGCGTCTGGTGGTTGCTTTCTATGAGCAGGGCAAAGAGGCACTGGGCAATGGTGCCAGTGTGAATGCACTGATCAAGATGCCTGTCCGTGAGAAGATCGGTCGTTACAAATATACCTTAGAAGCAAATCTGGATGAAGAATATGAGTCTGTTATGAAAGAACTGGAACGCGAAGTAGCAGATTGTGTAGGAAAGGAGGACTTCTAAATGCCAAAGGAGTATAGAACCATACAGGAAGTCGCCGGCCCTTTGATGTTGGTGAGTGGCGTGGAGAATGTCACTTATGATGAACTTGCAGAAATCGAACTGGCAAACGGTGAAACCCGTAGATGTAAGGTGCTGGAAATCGATGGAAATAATGCCTTAGTACAGTTATTCGAGAATTCCACCGGAATCAACCTGTCCAATTCCAAGGTGCGTTTCCTTGGAAGAAGCATGCAGCTGGGTGTGTCGGAAGATATGCTGGGACGTGTCTTTGATGGTCTGGGGCGTCCCATTGACGATGGTCCTGAGATTTTCCCGGAGGAGAGAAGAGATATCAATGGTCTGCCCATGAACCCGGCAGCCAGAGCATACCCGGATGAGTTTATCCAGACCGGTGTATCTGCGATTGATGGATTAAATACCCTGGTGCGTGGACAGAAACTTCCGATTTTCTCCGCATCCGGACTGCCCCATGCCCAGCTTGCAGCGCAGATTGCAAGACAGGCAAAGGTTCGCGGCAAGGACGAGAAATTCGCGGTAGTATTTGCTGCCATGGGTATCACCTTCGAGGAGTCCAACTACTTTATCGATTCCTTTAAGGAGACAGGAGCGATTGACCGTACAGTCCTCTTTGTCAATCTGGCAAATGATCCGGCAGTAGAGCGTATCGCAACCCCGCGTATGGCGTTGACTGCAGCAGAATATCTGGCATTTGAAAAAGACATGCATGTACTGGTACTGCTTACGGATATTACCAACTACGCGGATTCCCTTCGTGAGATTTCCGCAGCCCGTAAGGAAGTTCCGGGACGGCGTGGTTATCCCGGTTATATGTACACCGACCTGGCTACCTTGTATGAGCGTGCCGGACGTCAGCGCGGAAAGACCGGTTCCATCACGATGATTCCCATTTTGACCATGCCGGAGGATGATAAGACCCATCCCATCCCCGACCTCACCGGATATATCACCGAGGGACAGGTCATTCTTTCCCGTGAATTGTACCGTAAGGGCGTACAGCCCCCAATCGATGTACTTCCTTCTCTGTCCCGTCTGAAGGATAAAGGTATCGGCGAAGGAAAGACCCGTGCCGACCACGCGAATACCATGAACCAGCTGTTTGCCGCTTATGCGCGAGGCAAAGAGGCAAAGGAACTGATGGTTATCTTAGGTGAGGCGGCACTGTCCGATATTGACCTGATTTATGCAAAGTTCGCAGAGGCATTTGAAAAGGAATATGTCTCTCAGGGATATGATGCGAACCGTGAGATTGAAGAGACACTGGAAATCGGATGGAAATTACTGTCCATGCTGCCCAGAAGTGAGCTGAAACGTATTGATGATAAGTTCCTCGACCAGTATTATCAGAAAGAAAACTAGGAGGAATCAGTATGGCGCAGGCACAGGTAAATCCGACCCGGATGGAACTGACCCGGTTAAAGAAAAAGCTGGTGACAGCCACCAGAGGTCATAAGCTTCTGAAGGACAAGCGGGATGAACTGATGCGGCAGTTTCTGGACTTGGCGCGGGAAAATATGGCGCTTCGCCAGAAGGTGGAAGCCGGAATTCAGTCAGCTAACCGCAATTTTGTCATTGCCAAGGCGGGGATGTCTGAAGAGACCCTGCATACCGCTCTGATGGCATCCAAGCAGGAAGTCTATCTGGAGGCTTCCCAGAAGAATGTCATGAGTGTGGATATCCCGGTTTTTGAATACAAGACCCGGACGGCGGATGAAAACGATATTTATTCCTATGGTTTTGCATTTACTTCCTGTGATCTGGATGATGCGGTGAAATCTCTGGCAGATATTCTGCCGGACATGTTACAGCTTGCCCAGACAGAGAAAGCATGCCAGCTGCTGGCCAGTGAGATTGAGAAAACCCGGCGGCGTGTCAATGCACTGGAGCATGTGATTATCCCACAGACACAGCAGAGCATCAAGTACATTACCATGAAATTGGATGAAAATGAGAGAAGTACCCAGATTCGTCTGATGAAGGTAAAGGATATGATGCTGGAGGATGCACATCATTACAGCAATAAGGAAGATGTTTTTGCTGTGGAAGTCGAAGAACAGGTATGATAAAATAACAACGGGGAAAAGGGTATCATCCATGGATGATGCCCTTTTTATCTACAGTAAAGCGAGGAATAAGAAAATGACGATCTTGCAGAATAAGATTACAGAGTTATGTGATACGGTACATCAGGTTATCGTGGGAAAAGAGGAAACCGTGGATTTGCTGGTGACGGCATTATTGGCAGATGGGCATGTGCTCCTGGAGGATGTTCCCGGTACAGGAAAGACGAAGCTTGCCCGGACACTGGCAGCGGCGTTAGGGGTTACCTTTGCCCGGATTCAGTTTACTCCCGACTTGCTTCCCACAGATCTTACCGGACTGCATGTGTTTGACCAGCAGAAGCAGGCTTTTGTTTTACATAAAGGGCCGGTATTTACCAATATTCTTCTGGCAGATGAGATTAACCGTGCCACACCCAGAACCCAGAGCGGGTTGTTGGAATGCATGGAAGAACACCAGGTGACTCTGGATGGAGAGCAGATGGCACTGGAGGCTCCCTTTTTTGTGCTGGCAACCCAGAATCCCATTGAAACAGCGGGAACTTTTCCGTTGCCGGAAGCACAGTTGGACCGGTTTATGATGAAGCTGTCCATGGGGCTGCCGGAAAAAGAGGAAGAAATCCGGATTTTACAGCGATTCATGCGGGATGATCCTATGGAACAGATCCGCCCCGTCTTAACCGGGGAAGAGTTATCGCAAATGCGTAAGGAAGCCATGAATGTCTATGTAGCACCGGTGCTTCTGGAATATCTGGTGGACATTGTGGAACAGACACGGAGAGACGAGAAAATCAGCATGGGAGTCAGCCCCAGAGGAAGCCTTGCTTATTTGCGGGCAGTACGTGCTTATGCCTATATGCAGGGAAGAGATTATGTAAACCCTGATGATATCAAGAAACTGGCGGTCCCTGTACTTGCCCATCGTTTAGTAACCTCCTATGGGGTGCAGCAGACGGAGAATGGACAGAAATTGATAGAGGATTTGGTGGGGCGTGTTCCTGTTCCCACAGAGGAGTTTCATAAATGATTTTGATTTTTATTGCAGGAGGAGCGTTCTTACTTTATCTGCTTCAGTTTTTTGTTTATCGGCATTTCTGGGATCAGGGACTTCAAGTCAGCCTTCGATTTGCCACAGACTGTGTTTATGAGAAAGAGACAGTGCTTCTGGAAGAGATTGTGGAAAATCATAAACGCCTCCCGTTGCCGCTTTTGAAAGTAAAGTTCCGGTGTTCCCGTTACCTGCAGTTTGAAAAGGTGAAAAATGCAGCAGTGACGGATTTCTATTACCGGAATGATGTATTTACCGCTCTGCCTATGAAACGTATTATCAGAGAACTTCCTTTTGTATGTACCAAAAGGGGCTATTATGGAATCCGGGGAATCGACCTGCTTTCCACAGATCTGTTTATGAGTAAAAATTTCATTGCGGAGCGAGAAAGCGAAACCACACTTTATGTCCTTCCTCGTCCCTACAAAACCCGGGAACTGACCCGTGCGTTACAGAAGATTAATGGGGAAGTACTGGCAAAACGCCATCTTTTGGAGGATCCCTTTGAGAATCAGGGCATTCGGGAATATCAGCCTTATGATACGATGCGAAATATCAACTGGAAGGCAACGGCGAAAACCGGTTCTCTGATGGTGAATCAGAAGAATTATACTTCCTTGAAGGCGGTGCGTATTTTCCTGAATCTGGACGATCACGCGATCCTGCGAAGAGAGGAACTGTTGGAAGTATCCATCCGTATTGCAGCAGAACTGGCACAGTGCATGTTGGCTCAGGGAATGCGGGTCAGTGTCTATTCTAATACGGCTGATGTGCTTACCGGACAGTGCCTGGAAATTGGGGATAGTGCAGGAGCGGGACATCTGGAGGTAATCTTGAAAGGACTTGCCCGGATTGATCTGGACAAACCGGCCTTTTCCTTTCAGAAACTGTTTTTGAACCGGTTATGTCAGGATGATAACGGAACCTTTACGGTGGTAATTTCCCCTAATGTATACAAGGAGTTTCAGCAGAATCTGCTGACCTATCGGGAATATAATTCGGATTTTTTCTGGATCTGTCCCAGGGACAAGTACGAGGCGAAGGAAGAGGTAGAGCTTCTGGAAGGATTGGAAAAAAATTTCCTGCCGTTACTGCATGAAAGAGAGTGAGAGAATGAATATGATAAATCGGAAACCGTTAGAGGTGGTACGGGTGCTGTTTGCAACCGGAAGCAATACTCTGGCTCTGCTTTCTGCACTGTGCGGCATTTATGCTGTGGCTATAAAAAGCATGCCGGAAACCGGATTGCTGCTTGCAGTGGCAGGCTATGCTGTCCTTACTTCCTGCACGAGAAATTTTGTAAATCATCCCCTGCCATTTCTGGTACTTCATTTATTTCCGTTGCCTTTGTTCTGGGTGGGGATGACAGGAGTCAGCCGGATTTTTACTCTGGGAGCGGGTATCGTGATATGCCTTTATTCCCTGGTGAAGAAATTTCGTAGAAGTGAGGCGACGGAGCCTATCCACATTGCCATTTTATTTGGAATCTTGTGGGGGATGTATCTGATAACCAAGAGAGCTGTAGGAAGCGATGCCGGAGAAATCCAGATCGTCTTTGCCTATCTGGGGCTTGCCTGCTTTCTGGGAGAGTGGTATTTGTCACGATTTACCCAGTATCTTGCGATGGAAGAGCGTACCAATGCGGACATTCCGGAGAAAAAACTCTTTCAGCAGGGCGGATTGCTGGCGTTTGCCTATTCTGTTTTTCTGCTTTTTTCTGTGATTCTTTTTACCAGTGAGAGACTGGCAGAAAAGGTGGGAGCCTGGTTCCTTCAGGGACTGCAGGCAATTTTCCTGTTTCTGTTGTCGCTGCTTCCCAGAGGCAGCGAAGAAAAGGTGGAGGAAGTCACCCAGGGAAATAATCAGCTTTCCATGCTTCCGGAAATGATGGGGAACGAATCGGCGGAGCCTTTCATGATTCTGGTGATTTTAGAGAAAATCATGATGGTGGCAGTGGTCATTCTGATTGTCGCTCTGTGTGCCTACGGTGTGTACTTTGTCATTCATCATTTCCTGGCGGCTTTTGTGAAGGAAAAGGATCAAGAGGACAAAGTGGAAGATCTGCGCCGGGAGGAAAAGCAGGAACGGTTGGGAAAGAAGAAGCAGACGGCAAAACTGCGCCGGGTTTTCGGGTTTCGTACACCGGCAGAAAAAATTCGCAGAAGCTATCAGAAACTGGTAGAGCATACGGCATCGGATACGGAAATAGAGCTGGCAGGCAGACAATCCGTGCGGGAATATCTGCAGGGGCAGATGAAAGAGAAGCAGGGAGAAGATGTAGCAGAGCGGGAGCGTGCTATGGAAAGTTTTGCAAGGCTGTATGAAAAAGCACGTTATTCCGGAAAGGATTGTGATGCAAAGGAAAGCAGTGAAGCTGCAGCAATTGGCCGTACACTGTCATCCCGATAGAACAGACTGCTCACACTGAAAAAGTTCTGCATATAATAAAGGAAAAGCAGATCATGGAGAAAGCAATGGAACATCACAGAATTCTTCCTTTTTACATGGCATATCCGTTCCCACTTCTGTATCAGGATGAGGACACTGCCCTGCGGGATCTGGAATATATCGGGCAGATGTATCCCCAAAAGGCAAAGCAGGGGCAGAAACAGGTTGCCCGGATTCTGGACCAGATGGATTACGAGGGGAGTCTGATTTACGATGAATATCCGGATAAATTACAACTGCTGCGACTGGCAGACACGATTCTGGATATTTTGAAAAAGAAGGAAGGCGAAAATGCCATGCAGGATTCGGATAAAGAACTGATACAGTTGATTTTGTTTTATGAGATTTATCGCAGAAGGCATGACAATCGTAAAGGATATCTTAAGTTTTAATTTACAAAGTTTTTGCGAAAATATGGTCGTGGTGTGTTATGATAAGGAAAGCACCACGACTATATTTATGGAGTTTTATGTATGGATAAAAAAATCAAACTGGGTATTCTCAAGGGGATTGTATATTTTTTCACATTTCTGGTGGCATTGGTGTTAATCAGCCATATGATTAACAGAGGAAATGCAGATATGACAGCGCAGATGCCGGATGCCAGTTTTCCTACGGTGGCATTTCTACTGGATGGCGAGCCGGTGAATACGCTGCATGGTTACAGTGAAGAAAGGGACTGCAAATTGCAGCGGGATACGATTCAGCCGGTGCTGACGGACAGAAAACTGCAATTTGAGATCAATAAATACGGGCAGAACATTTCCAAAGTCCGTTATCAGGTACGGAGTGCGGATGGCGAGCGATTGATTGAGGATCATGAACTGGAGGATTATCAGGAGACCAAGGAACAGATTTATGGTTCCATTACACTGAAAGATCTGATTGAGACAGACCGGGAATACGAGCTTGTGATTCAGGTGATGATGGAGAATGGGCAGAATGTATGGTTTTATACGAGACTGATCCAGTCAGAAAATAATAATATTTCGGAAAAGGTGGCTTTTATCAGGAATTTCCATGAAAAAACCTTTGATAAGGAGGCGGCAGAGGAACTGGCTGTTTATTTGGAATCCAATTCCTCCGGAGATAACACAACTCTAGGTTATGCCAATATCCACAGCAGTCTGAATCAGGTCACCTGGGCGGATTTACAGCCCAAACAGATCACCTCCACACAGGTGACGATTCGGGAACTGGATCAGCAGACAGGGTCTTTTCAAATTACGTACCTGATTGCGCTGATGGATGGCAGGCAGAGTAAGTATTATCGCGTGGAAGAGAATTATAGGATTCGTTATACCAAGGAGCGCATTTATTTATTGGATTTTGAACGGACCACAGAGCAATACTTTGATGAGACGGCAAACGTGTATAATAGTAATAAAATCGAACTGGGAATCCAACAGGATGCGGTACAGCTGATGGAGGATGATGGCGGAAGTGTGATAGCCTTTGTAGTAGGCGGTGCGCTCTACTGTTATCAGACCACGGATGAGAAAATGGCTGTTTTGTTCCGGTTTTTAGATGGAAATAATTGGGATGAACGGACGATTTATCGTCAATATGGAATTCGGATTCTTAATGTGGATGAAGGCGGCAATGTGCAGTTCATGGTATATGGTTACATGAACCGTGGAAAGCATGAGGGGCAGGTAGGCATTGTGGTTTATGGTTATAATGCTTCCCTGAATACCGTGGAAGAAATGCTTTATATTCCTTACGACAAGACATATGAGGTTTTGAAATCGGAGATGGATCGACTGATGTATCTGAGTAAGAGCAATGACTTCTTTTTTACCATGCAGGATACAGTATACACGGTGAATCTGGAAAATAGGCAACTCACGGTAGTGGTAAAGGGACTTCAGGGAGATACCTATGATGTGTCGAAATCCAATCGCATGTTTGTATGGCAGGAACTGAAAAACGGAAATCCAGGAGCTTTGATTCTGAAAAATCTGACAACCATGGAGGAGCATCGGATCGAGGCAGGAGCAGGACAGGTGATTGTTCCATTGGGATTTATGGAGGAAGATCTCATCTATGGTCTGGCCTGGGAGAGCGATGCAATTGTGGAGCCATCCGGCGGTAAAACATGGCTGGTACATGAATTGTTTATTGAAAATGAAAATCACGAGATTCTGAAAACCTATTCCCAGGATGGATATTATATAACGGGAGCAACGGTGGAGGATAACCAGATCGTATTAAAGAGAGTGACAAGAACAGAAAACGGATGGGAAGATGCTGAGGATGCGCAGATCATGAGTTCCGAGGAGCCCAGACAACTGGTAAATGTACAGGAAAGCGTGACGACGGAGAAGTATCAGCGAATTTACCAGATTGCGTTGAAAGATTCCATTGATGCGAGAACCGTCAAAGTGTTGACGCCGAAGGAGGTTATTTTCGAAGGCACGAAACAGTTGGATGTGGTGGATAATGAGGAGTCAGAGCATTATTATGTATATGCCCTTGGAAAAGTACTGGGAATCTATACACAGCCGGGACCTGCCGTAAAACAGGCATATGACAATGCAGGAGTTGTGCTGGCAGAGGACGGAAGCTATATCTGGAAGCGTACTACCCGCAGTGTGAAAAACCAGATTATGGCAATCCAAGGCGGGGTATCGGCTACGGAAGAAAATTCGCCTATCGCAGTATGCCTGGATGCTATGTTAGAATTTGCAGGAACTCCCAGACAGACGCAGTACATGTTACAGCAGGGAGAACTTCCTCGCGACATTTTGAAAAAAGTCCTGGAACAGGATCGCGTATTGGATTTGTCCGGAAATACACTGGATGCCCTGCTATATTATGTAAATATGGATGACCCTGTTTTAGCCATTTCCCGAAAGAGTTCGGAAACGTATCTGATTATTGGGTTCAATGAATTCAATATTGTAGTAATGGATCCGACGGATGGTACCGTTTATAAGAAGGGAATGAATGATTCCAAGAGCTTGTTTGAGAACGGAAACTGGCAGTTTTTGACTTATATTCCCAGACAGTAACTATATAAAAAAGAGAAACCGCCCTGAACAAAGACAAGGCGGTTTCTCTTTTGGGGAAATGAAATATCCGATTAATCCAATTCACCGTTTTTATAACGGGTTACAATAGTCTGGATACGCTCAACAGGATTGAGAAGATCGCTGATAGAGGTATCGTGATTTAAGGTATCGATAATATATGCAATATATTTACTTAAATCGCAGTTAATATACCACTCACGCTCCAAAAGTTCGGGAGTCTGGTAAACCAGATTGGTGGTCAATACACGGTTGATGTAACCTTTCTCATAAGCTTCATCGAATTTCTCCAGACCGTTGGTAAACAGACCAAAGGTGGAGAATACGAAAATGTTGCGGGCTTTCCGAGCCTTCAGCGCAGCGGCAACCTCTAACATGCTTTCACCGGAGGAGATCATATCATCAATGATGATCATGTCTTTTCCCTCTACGCTGGTGCCTAAGAATTCATGCGCAACGATGGGATTGCGACCGTTTACCACACGGGTATAATCTCTTCTCTTATAGAACATACCCATATCCAGACCCAGTACGTTGGCAATATAGATTGCACGAGCCATACCACCCTCATCCGGGCTGATGACCATCATATGATCAGAATCGATTTCCAAACCTTTTACATTGCGGAGCAAGCCTTTAATGAACTGGTAAGCAGGCTGAATGGTTTCAAATCCATGAAGAGGAATCGCATTCTGTACACGGGGATCATGGGCATCAAAGGTAATGATATTATCCACTCCCATGTGAACTAATTCCTGTAAGGCGATAGCGCAGTCCAGAGACTCACGTCCGCTTCTTTTATGCTGTCTGCTTTCATACAGGAAAGGCATGATCACGGTGATGCGTCTTGCCTTACCGCCTACTGCAGAGATGATTCTTTTCAAATCCTGATAATGATCATCCGGAGACATATGATTTACTTCGCCACACAGAGAGTAGGTAAGGCTGTGGTTACATACATCGACCAGAATATAGAGGTCATCACCACGAACGGACTGGTTGATAACCCCCTTTGCCTCACCGGAACCGAAACGAGGGACTTTTGTATTAACAATATAAGAATCACGCTGATATCCTGCAAAAGCAAGAGAGTCTTTATGCTCGCTTTCACGTTCTGTTCTCCATTTTACAAGATAGTAGTCAACTTTTTCTCCCAGAGATTTACATCCCTCCAAAGGAATGATGCCGAGGGAACCGGCAGGAATCGTTTCCAAGTTTCTCTTTTCTTCGCGCTTAGGCATGAAGGAACCTCACTTTCTGTTTAGCATACGTTTTTTTTGCATCCGGATATCCGGTCCGGTTAGCTTACATACTTCATAATGGCTGGTAATTCTGGAAAAAATACGGTCAGAATAGCGATTTCGTAATTCTTCCAGAGACAGATTGGTGGAAATGATGGTGGACTTTTTACGCAGATGTCGCTCGTTAAGCAGGGTAAAAAGCTGTGTAGCCACAAAATTATTGGTCAACTCTGTGCCCAGATCATCAATTATCACCAGGTCACAATTATATAAGTCTTCGCAGATATTGTAAAGTTCTTCTTTTGATTTATAAGAAAATGAATTGCGGGACAGCGTCTCAAACAGGGCAGCGGCACTGAAATAGAGTACGGAATGTCCGCGTTCCAGTAGTTCTTTGGAGACACAGCAGGAGAGAAAGGATTTTCCCGTGCCGACTGTTCCATAGAAAAACAGATTGTGATAGTCAGAATTAAAATTGCGGATAAAGTTTTGACAAGTCAGAACCGCATTCTGAAAACGCTTCAGATCATCCCCGGAATAATAGTTGTAGGAGAGAGTACTGAAATTTTCAGAAGCGAGAAGCTCCTGAATGTTAGACTGCTCGTAAAGTAAGGTGATCATCTGCTGCTTGAAGCAGTGACATTTCTGACCATCGATATAACCGGTGTCTTTACAGTCCGGACAATCATAGATGGGTTCCAGATAATCCGAAGGAAAATGGTGTGCGGCCAGAAGAGCGGATTTTTGGGCACGAAGGGAGGCAAGTTTCTCTTTTAATTCTGTAAGGGCAGAGGAATCTCCCTCCAGAAGCCGTTTGCCGCAGGCTACGGAACAGGTGGAAATTTCCTGCTCCAAAGCTTCATAGGAGGGGATTTCACGGTATACTTCATCCCTGCGTTCCATGTGGAGCTGATGATTACGGTTCTGCGCCGCCTCATAACCGCGGATGATGGAATTGTACTGTGAATTGGTAAGTGCCACGAATCGGTCTCCTTTCACATGCACGTTTAGTTGCTGAGAATTTCATGTTCCAGTTCATCAAAATCATAGGAATTCTGCGTAAACTGATTAAATTTATTGGCTGCCACAGTCTTGGAAGGAATCGTTTTCTTTTTCTGGTAAGCAGCATCCAGATGGGCGATATCCTTCTGAGAGTGAACATGTTCCTGTTTCCAATTGGAGAGAATCCCCTCTGCATATTCAAAACGGTGTTTATCCGTTGCCAGTACAGTGCGGGCACAGGCCTCCAGAATAATATCCTCGGTAAATGCGTATTCTCTTGTCCAACGATTGATATAATCCACTTCCCGGTTGGTGGGAGCTGAGTTTTTACCCAGCGCATTCATAATAGAATAAACGGTTTTATCATACTTGTAGGTAAACTGCTCTGCATCTTTCGGAGTGGTAACGCCTGCCATAGCCCAGTTGACAGCGACCTTTTCTATGTAGCGGAAATCTTTTTTGCCGCGGCCTACGCAGTACTGCAGCAGAAAGTCGATCAAATCTTCAGAAAAATGCAATTGGTCGTGCATGAAGAAAATCGTTTTAATCTCTGTGGGTGTCAGCGTTTTACCAAGATACTGTTCGGTAATGAAAAGCAGCTGTGCAGTATCCTGACGGTTTTTAAATTCTTTGAGCTGATCTAAGGTATAATCCGGTTTGGTATAAGGATCTTTCACAGGGACAGCGGTATCCTCTGCTTTCGGAACAACTGCTGTACGGGACGCAATCGACACCACAGGAGCCATAGACCGGGTGGAAATCGTGTGTGTTTCCTGGGCCGGAGTCTCGGCGGGACGGCTATTGTTCATATCAAATAAATGGATACCGGACAGGGATTTATCGCTGTCATAATCCAAGGAGAGCAGATTCCTTTTCTCCCAGTATTGAAGGGCACGCAGTACATCCTTCTCGGTGTGATTGAACTTGTCCGCAATATCAGACACACTGGTGGACATGCCGGATCCCAGCATACGAAGAAGGTAGAGATATACCTTCAGCTGTGCATCGTTGGCATCTTTCATATAGGTATCGATAAAGCAATTGGAAACAGCGGTGCTGTTCGCATAAACATCGTTATAAACTGTAATTCTCCCCATTTCGATCTCCCATCTCTCTAATTCATCAGAGATTATAGCATGGGGATTTCCAAATGGGAATCGGCATTTTGACGGAAAAGGCGGGAGCCCTGAAAAACGGCAAAATGTGGATAATGTGGATAAAAAAGAAAAAGAGAAAGAAGGGCAGTACAATCCGGTCTTTTCGACAAAAAATATCCACATTGTTATCCTCGACAGAAAGAGAGGGACAATGTGGATATTGTGGATAATTATTTTTTTAACAGATTTTCGCCGATTTTAACCACATCTCCGGCTCCCATAGTTATCAACAGGTCCCCGTTGATACAATTTTTTAAAACGAAGTCCTCAATTTCCTCGAATGTATGAAAATAAAAACATTCTTTGCCCTCTTTCTGTACCAGAGTCTGCAGATCGGCAGAGCTGATGCCGAGGGTGTCGGTTTCACGGGCGGCGTAGATATCTGCGAGGATGACCTTATCCGCCAGTGCGAGGGACTTGGCAAACTGAGGTAAAAACGCTTTCGTTCTGGTGTAGGTGTGAGGCTGGAAAATACACCACAGGGTTTTATGAGGATAATTTTGGGCAGCTTTCAGGGTTGCCGCAATTTCTGTCGGATGATGGGCATAATCATCGATAATTGTAATTCCGTTTACTTCTCCCTTATATTCAAAACGGCGATCCGTGCCGGTGAAATGCAGCAGTGCAGTACGGATATCTTCGGTGTCAATGGCAAACAGGTCAGCCAGGGCAATGGCTGCACAGGCATTGTAAATGTTATGCTCGCCGGGAACTTTTAAGGAAAAAGCACGGCGTGTGCCATCTTTTTTCACTAAGGTGAAAGAAGCGTGACCAAGCTCATCCCAGGAAATATCCTCCGGATGATAATCAAAGGAAGGATCTGCTCCGTAAGTGATCACGGGGCATGCCACATCCTTCGTAATCTCTTCCACATGGTCGATCTCACCATTGATGATCAGCGCTCCGTCTGCAGGAAGCAGACATGCAAAACGATGGAAGGAATTGCGGATATCATTCAGATCTTTAAAGAAGTCCAGATGATCTGCTTCTATATTTAAGATGATGCTGTATTTGGGGAAAAAGCTTAAAAAGCTGTTGGTGTATTCGCATGCCTCCGTAACGAAATACTGGGAGCCGCCTACGCGGATGTTACCTCCGATGGTTTTTAAAATACCGCCGATAGACAGGGTCGGATCCGTATCTGCCTGCAGCAGAATTTCGGAAACCATGGAAGTCGTGGTAGTCTTGCCGTGCGTGCCGCTGATAGCAACCGGTAATTTGTAATTGCGCATCAACTGCCCCAACAGCTGTGCCCGGGACAGAAGCGGGATTTGGTACTCCACCGCTTTGGCATATTCCGGGTTATCCGGGTGAATGGCACTGGTAAATACCACAACATCAATATTTTTAGTAATATTTTCAGCACGTTGACCATAATGTATGACAGCTCCGTTTTTTTCCAGGCTCTCTGTGAGTGGAGAACGCCTGGAATCAGAGCCGGATACTTTAAATCCCTCCGTCAGGAGAATCTCTGCCAGACCGCTCATGCTGATGCCACC
>USSP01000013.1 GCA_900557385.1 uncultured Lachnospiraceae bacterium | reverse complement strand
CCTCCAAGGATAAAAAGGACATGATCTGGCCCGATATGATCTGGGTTTATATCCTGGTATACGATGTATGGAACTTTACTTATACTTACAACAATCTGCCTACCCATTCCTGGTTCTGCGGCGTGGCTCTGCTTTTGGCTCCCACCATCGCAGCATTGTGCTGGAATAAGGGTGGCTGGATTATGAACCGTGCCAACACCTTGGCAATCTGGTGTATGTTTGCACAGGTTGTGCCTCTGTTCCAGGAGACTTTCTTAGATGGAACCGCAGCAACCAAATGGGCAACCGTTACCAGACAGTATGTAGGCGGTGCTGAGGGCATGAGCGCAATCCAGGCCGGCACTTCCATCAATGCAGATCCTACCGCTATGACTATTATGAGTGCACTGGCTCTGATCGTAAATGTAATTGCACTGGCATATATTGTAGTAACTTCTATTAAGAGAAAGAATAATCCTTATACCGGAGAAGCTTTCACTGCCTTCAAGTACTACAAAGAGGCACTGGATCGTGCAGAAGTGAAATAAAGACAGTGTGAAAACTCGTTTTATACGCAGTTTTGTGACAATGCCGCAAAGCTGCAGATTATGGAAAGACTTGGTTAGAAACAATGAGTGACATGAAAATTATTGAGGTAAAGCAGAGCATCTTCGCCAGCAATGACGAAGATGCAGCGAAACTTCGCAATCAACTGAAAGAGGAAAAAACCTTCCTGTTAAACGTGATGTCTTCACCGGGGAGTGGGAAAACCACCACCCTGATACAGGTCATCAACCGTTTATCCAAAGAAATGAACATTGGGGTGATGGAGGCGGATATTGATTCCGATGTGGATGCCTGTAAGGTAGCAGATGCTACCGATGCCAAGGTGATCCAGCTTCACACCGGTGGCATGTGTCATCTGGATGCGGACATGACCAGACAGGGTCTGCGGGAGCTGGAAACAAAAGACATCGACCTGGTAATTCTGGAAAATGTAGGCAATCTGGTATGTCCGGCGGAATTTGACACCGGAGCAGTGAAAAATATGATGATTCTATCCGTACCGGAGGGGCACGACAAGCCATTGAAATATCCTTTGATATTCCAGGTGTGTGACGCATTGATTATCAATAAAATCGATGTGTTGCCCTACTTTGACTTTGATATGGATAAGGTGAAGGAATATGCCCATAAACGTAACCCTGACTTGAAAATATTCCCAATCTGTGCTAAAACTGGAGATGGAGTAGAGCCTTTGTGCAACTGGATCCGGGAACAGGTTCAGGAGTGGAAGGTATAACCAAAGAAAATTTTGAAATGAGGGACAAGACTATGTGGACCAGAGCAGAACTGAAAGACAAAGCAAAAGCATCATTAAAGCAGAACTATTGGAAATGCGTCATTGTAGGACTGATTCTAGGAATTTTATTAAATTCCGGCAGCTATAGTGCAGGACGCAGCGCTAAGCAGGAAGCAAAGGAGGCAGGAATCAGCTTTGCAAATGTGAGCCCCGAGGCACTTGCAGCAGTGATTGGCGGAGTTTTCGCAATCATGGGTGTGATGCTGATTATTAACATTTTATTGACCATCTTCGTATGGAACCCCTTAGAGGTAGGCTGTGAGAGATTTTTCGTGAAGTCTCATGAGGAGGAAACAACCGACATCAAAGAAGTTCTCTTCTCCTTTAAAAACGGCTACGGCCATATCGGCGGCATCTTGTTTATCCGCGATATTTTCATTGTATTGTGGAGCCTTTTACTGATCGTTCCCGGTATCGTGAAATCCTACGAATACATGATGATTCCTTACCTTCTGGCAGAGGATCCTTCCATGAGCAGAGAGGAAGCTTTCGCAAAGAGTAAAGCCATGATGGATGGAAATAAATGGAATGCCTTTGTTCTGGATCTTTCCTTTATCGGATGGTTAATCCTGGGTTGCATCACCTTGAACCTGGTAAATATCTTCTATGTAAATCCTTACATGTATCTCACCCGTGCAGAGTTGTACCGCACCCTGAGAGACGCACAGTAAAGGAGAGCGTCTACCCATAGCTCCATGTTGACAGATGTGGACTATTTGAGAAGACAGAATGAGAAAAGTAAAGAAGGCTGTGAAAATGAGAGTATCATTTTCACAGCCTTCTTTTTGCAGATGCAAATAGAAACAATAATTGCAACGAATAAATGTAAAATATTACATTATTTTTGACGAATGCTTATTTTTCAGCATATTTCCGGAAAAATTCCACCATAGCCTCTATGGACTGGCTGCTTTCTTCCAGAAAAGGATAGAAGACGCTGAATGCATGGGTCAGTTCTGCCTTTTTGGGAAAATTCTGCAACCGGTAGGGAACCTTGTTTTTCGCCAACGCTTTTACAAAATCCAGGGTATACCGCTGCAGATTGTCATTCTTGCTGGTAACCATGTAGCAGGGAGGCAGAGAAGCGACCACACCAGGATTCTCCGGGTTTGCATAAGGTGCAAACGCCTCTTTTTTATAATGCTTTCCATAAAGATATTTGGGAAGAAACAATCCAATCTGATCAAAACGTGTTGTGTAGAACATGCCGCTAATCAGTCCCAATGCCCGCAGAGGTAAATTGGAAGGAGTCACATGAGCAGCCTCTGCCAGTGCCGGATTCTTTTGCATGGCAGCAAGATAGGTTAAAAGACAGCCACCACCACTGTCTGCACAGGCGTAAACATGGGAAATATCGCCTTTATCGTCAGCAATCCGCTCTTTGATACAGTCCATAGCTAGGGAAACATCGGTAAGCTGGTCAAAAAAAGTACAATCCGGTACCAGTCGATACTCCAGGCTGTATACCAGAAAGCCCAGCTCACTCAGTCTGGCACAATAGAAACGGTTAAATTCCTTATTGCCTATAAGCAATCCGCCCCCGTGAATATTCACAATTACAGGAAGAACCTCCTGCTCCCGTCCCGCAGGACGGAATATGTCCATTCGATGTGCCGCACATTCATCCTCACAATACCGGATATCCTTTGCCTCCGCCACATCTTTCGGAAACTCCAGTTCCTGATTCCGTTTGGCAGAGGAAATTTCAAAATCTGTCCGCTGTTTATAAAACATTTTCTCTATCATAGTATTCTAAGCCCTATCAATTCTGTCAAATTACTTTCTGTTTCACCGTTTCTTCAAACGTATAAAACAAATCAATGTATTTCTCTACAATGGCGCTGCAATAGGATTTTACAATGTCGCCATCATAGTCATTGGTAAGTTCATTTCGCACGTTTAACATTTCCATCCAGGTATCATCAGAAATCAGATTTGCCTGAAAGGCTTCTCGGAGAACTTCCCTGGGGGAACTTGCTATAAGTCCGGTAATCGCGTAGTATTGTACCAAAATATCCTTCATTACCTTCCAGGATAAGTCAAAGGTAATGCTGAACTTGGCACTGGTGCCACTAAGGACGAAAGAATCTGATAAATCCCTTTGCCGTGCTTCCGCCAGTGCATCCAATGAATTACAAAAAGACTGAAACCGTCTGCTAAATTTCTCGTCCATATTGTTTGATATCCTCTAATAACAACTGATTTTTACAGGTATCCAGATTTAATAAATCCACGCTGTACAAGGTGGGTAACTCATCCACCGCCTCTGCCAGCGTATCGAAATCCTCCACGCCGGTTACCGCGATGTCAATGTCACTGCGTTCCCTGGCAGTTCCCTTCGCTCTGGAACCATATAAAAGAATTTTTTTGGCACGAAACTCCCGGCAAAGCCTGGTAACTTCTTCAATCACTTCTTCTGCTTTCACATGTACCCCCCGCCTTTTCGGCTATTTTAGCACATCCGATGTGGAATTGTAAAATGCAAATTATGTTTCAAACAACCTTCAAATCAATACCGGGTGTATTTTGTAAACTTTGAAGTGACAGAAGCAAGGAGCTGTCTGTAAATGACAGCCCCTTGCATGATTCTGGAAACAGTGATTATCCAGTGTATTCAGGTCGATGAACGGTGGGTGATAAGGGAAAAAGGATTAAAACGGAAGTACCTTGCCCCGGACATGATAATTCAATGGATGCCTGACCGTTATAATAAAGATGCAGTCTTTGCGAGATATTGCATAGTGCCACATATTGACCGGAAGAAGAGGCAGATTCAGGGCATGCCAAAGCGGCTTTCAGACTAGCCATCCTGTCAGGAGAAATACCTTTTCCATTATCACGTACAGACAGCTGTAAGAAATCTCCGTGGCGACAAGCTTCGATTTCTATTTTTCCTGGATAGAGCAGATCATAAAAGCCGTGTTCAATGCTGTTTTCTACAAGAGGCTGCAGAATCAGCCGAGGAATTGGAATCTGACGAACATCCTCTGAAATTTCGCAGGAAAATTCGAAAACTTCCGGAAACCGTTTTTGTTGTATGAAAATATAATTCTGAAGTATTTCGATTTCGTTGCTGAGCGGTACGAAAGGGTCTCCCTTTATGATATTGTGTTGGTAGAGCTTAGAAAGTGCAATTGTGGTTTCCACGATATCCTGTGCGCCCAGTTCATATGCATTCCATTTAATGATTTCCAATGTGTTATAGAGAAAATGTGGATTAATTTGTTGAATCAGCGCGTTGAGCCGGGCATCTTTTTCGGCGTATTCAAGTTCTTTTTGATGTAATTGATTTTTTAAGTTTTCATCAGAAAGATGTTGGATTTTTCCCAAGAGATACTGAAAATAATCCAACAATGTTGAAAATTCATTCTGACTAGGAGAATCCTTGGGGGTATACTGTTTTTTATAAATGTTTTTAGCCTGCAGATATGTTTTTTGCAGTGGAAGATTGAAGAAAAAATGTATACTTATGAATGCAAATAGCAGATCGATCAGACAGGACAGGATAGCAGTTCCAATAAAAAAGCTTTTAAAAAACTGGAAAAAACCTGTATTTTTAGGCAGGGGAAAATACCCTATCCAGAAGTTGGAGATAGGGGTAAAAACAGCTTGTATAGGAGAAGCATCATTTGAACTCTGTAAAACTACCTCTTTTAATTCACCCGTACGGGAGATACTTCGAGAAAATGTATCAGGTAGTGAGAATGTAATTTGATTCTCGGAGCAGGTTAAAAGATTCGTATATGCCAGAAACAGGGGACTGGTGTCACAGGAGATATCATTGTGAGTAGAAATAGAAAAAGTGATATATCCTAAAGCCTTGTCATCAAGTGCAGTGATAATGGGCATACCGAACAGGATACGAAACCCACCACCAGAGAGCGTATTAATTTCAAGAGGGATGATCTGCGAGTTTGATTCTTTTAGTTTTTGAGTAAACTGGTCAGAAACCAGGGAAAGTATTGGTGCATCAAAATAGATTCCGGTATAAAGTGGTTTTAGATCAGCCGTGTAAAAACTGATGTTCTCCAGTTCCTGAAATTTGGATCGTATTTCCAGATAGATACGGCTTGCATCAAAATATTCATCATAAGATAGTGTATCTTCGCTCTTTTCAAATAAAAGCCGTGTGGAAGCAGAATTTGAAGCTGCTGATATACGAGAGGAAATGCGTGCATAGGAAACGTTGAAGGTGGAAATATCACTTAACAAGGTTTCCTGTGAAAGCGCTCGAACAGGTGTGGAAAAGGCGCCAAAGGAGACGTAGGCGAGTAGAAAATAGAAAATCGCGGGCAGAAAGCAGCATAATAAAAAGGTTTGTAAAAATTCGGATTTAACCGTTCTGTCCGAGATGTTTTCGATAGCCTCCAGAATATCAGATTGTTGCGATGATTCAGCGGCAGCGACATGTGTCAAGGTATGTAGCTGATCAAGAGCGGGATGACGAATCAATCTGAATGTCAGTACAGCCACAAGGAGAGTCAGAAGGCTGATTGACGAGAATAGCAGACGGAAATGCGGCAGTATGGATATTGCTGGGAAAACGGGAAGAACGCTCGACTGTAACTTTTGGAGATAGAGAAGTGGTTCACTGTGTTCCAAAACTTTTGCGTACTCCTGGTGAAAAGTACCTGCAATATCCTGAGCAAAATCATCCTTTAAAACGATGAGGAGGGAAGCATTGTACCAGTTTTGTGAGGGAAAACGTTTCAGATAGGTGAAATGCTCCTGCAGCAGGGAAACAATCATGTCACTTTCCAGACTGTAGGCATTGGCAGTGGAGAGATTGGCAATATAATTGATATTGTCATAATGAATATCCTCTCCATAGGAATTATACAAAATGTTTTCAAGATCGACAGAGCGAAAAGATATTTCCATGCGTTCAGCCAGTGAAAAAATAAAGGAAGAATTTTCACCAATTAAAATGATCTTGTCGATTTCAGGCATATCCAGAATAATCTGCCCAAAGGCCTTACGGACGAATTCTTCGTTTGTGGAAGTTTGAGTATTTATAAAGGAACGCAGTGCTTCACTTTGCATGATGTCGTTAATCGAAGTGTCTAAGAGCATTTGAAAATCTGAGAGGCGCGTTTCCATTCCGTTAAATATAATTTGCTCTTTCTGCATGGTATAATTGGCTTCATAGCGATGTAGGACAGTTGAAAATAATGCATAAAGAGAAACTGTCCACAGGAATGTGAACAGAATAATGATTGTCAGCAGCTTGTTTCGCAGAGAAAGGATAGGTAGCTTGTGTTTCATGAAAAGTGGCCTCCGTTTCCGTAAAGGATACGATATTCGTGGGGTGAGATACCGGTTGTCTCTTTAAACAAATCAATAAAGTATTTGCTGTTTGGATAACCTACCTGAGTAGCAATTTCATATACTTTATCATGAGTTGTAACCAGGCGTTCTTTTGCCTGTGCTATTCGGCAGTTGCGCAGAAATTTACTGAAGTTGATCTTGGCATATTTTTTGAATAGGACACTCAAATAGCTAGGGGAAATATGTACATAATCAGCGACACTTTCCAGAGAGAGCGGTTGGTCGTAATGTTGGCGTACATAATGCATGGCTTTTTCAATGAGAACTCGGTTGGGGTCACCAGCGGTGCTTCTTTCGACATTAAAAATGTGGTGTACCATGACTCTGATGGCTCGGTTTAATGCAATGGCGCTGGAGCCATTTTCAATCATAATATGTGCCTGATTGACAGCAGACAGCAGTTCTCCGTCATTGTCATTGAAGCGGCTAAGCTGAGCCTGCAGTTCGGCAGAGAAGGCCAACAGCACTTGCCGATAGGCGGTCAGACCATATTCCAGAAAAGGAGAGAGTTCTTCCAGAAAAAGGTCAAGTTGAGAGTCTATCTGCGTGAGCGTGATGGATTGTTTTTCAAACAAAAAATGGGAAAAAGCAGCCATTTTTTGTTTCGGTAAAAGATTTGACTGGACAATTTGCCGGTTGGTGTCCCAGCGGTAGACTTTATGTTCGGCAGCAGAAATAGAAAGTGCCTGATGGTATGAGTCAGCCAGTTCTTGTGGGGTATTCACCCAACTTCCCATACAACAGGGGAGTGATATGCGTGATACAAAAATTTGTTCAACTTTTTTTTGATTCTCTTCCGTTGTAAAAAGAACAGATATGCAATGTTTACCTATTGTGAATCGATATTCCTGAAATAGAGAATTGTTCTGCTGGAACGCGGCATTTTGTAATTTGCAATCTGTAAGTGGACTGATGGCGCATAACATACAAAACTGCATCTGAAAAGAGGCCGTTTTGCATTGAAGCAAAGCAGATTCCTCGGGAGTGACTGAAATTCCTAGAAGATAGCGCCGCAACAAGGCACAGGTGGCAATATAGTCTGTGATATTGTACTGCTTTTCCTTTTGAAGTTCCGTTTCATCCTGTTTACGAACCTTATCCAGTTGAGTGCGTGCCCGAAGAAGACAATCTGCCAGATCTTCAGGAACCAATGGTTTTGTGAGAAGTTGAAAAACATCATAACGGATTGCTTGTTGTGCATATTCAAAGTCTTGAAATCCGGTCAATAAGATTACTTTAGTTGCCAGCTGCTGATCATACACGATTTTGGCAAGGTGCAGACCGTCAAGCAGAGGCATGCGGATATCAGACAGAAGAATATCCGCTTTATGATGTCGGATTGCCTGGAGGGCAGCTTGTCCATCTGCGGCAGCAGACACTAGCTGGAAGCCATAGGTTTCCCATGAAAAACTGGAAAGACCTTGGCGGATGGGCTGCTCATCATCGGCGATGATTACTTTGTAGAGAGACATGAATATTCTCCTTATTTTTTTGAACAAAATAGATTTATGACAATATTATAAGACAAATGGAATACAAAGAAAATATATTTTAGTATCTTCAAAAAAAAGTAAACTTTTTCAAAAAAAAGAGTGCTTGTTGTAGAAGAATAGTTCGCGCATAATGAAAATATCAAAAACAAGGAGGGTTACAAATGAAAAAAGGTACACACATGTTAAAAAAGATTGCGTTATTACTCACAGTGGTACTCGCAATGACGGGTTGTGGTTCCGCTTCTAATGGAAACACGAAGGAATCTGAAACAGTGGCAGACACAGGTACATCAAAGATTGTGTTCTGGCAAGTAGACAACAATGAGTCGGAAGAGACACTTGCAAAGCAGCAAGCTTTGTTTGATCAGATTAAAGAAGAAACAGGTATCGAGATTGAATTCGTGAGGCTTCCATTTTCGTCCTATGATGATAAGTGTAATACTGCACTTTCTTCTAAGACAGGACCTGATATCATCGGGGTAAATGGAACGACTCTTGGAAGTTTTGCCGACAAGGGTTATCTGGTGGATATAGGAGAGTATCTGGAAAACTCCACAAGACTGAGCAAGGATGATTTCGCACCGGGTCTTTGGGGCAATGCTATGCTGAATGGAAAATATTATGGCCTGCCAAGAGATACCGGTACAAGAGCACTTCTGTATAACAAAACAGAGCTGAGTAAGGCAGGTATGACATTAGGTGAAGAAGTGACCTGGGAGGAATTTCGAGAGGCTGCACGTCTTCTGACACAGGATACCAATAATGATGGGACTACAGATAAATTTGGTTTTGGCTATGCAGGTGGCAGTACATGGAGTTTACTGCATGAAGCGTTGGCTACCTTTGCGATTCAGACGGGTGATGATATTTTTACAGAGGATGGAAAGCCGAATGTCAACAGTGATGGAATGAAAAAAGCAGTATCGCTTATAAAAGAACTGGAAGACATGGGAGCATGTCCACAGGATAGTGTTACGGTAACAGATGCAAATCTGGTAACGGAAATGTTTTTGGCTGGAACTATTGGAATGGTGCAGAGCAATATGGCAGGATACCAGAATATCAAGAATAAGAATCCTGAATTTGAGGTTGGAATAGCACTCTTAAAGGAAAAAACAATCGGTTCCTCTTTGGGAGGTTGGACATTGGCTGTTTCACAGAAGGCTCAAAATCCAGAGGATTGTTTTAAAGTTCTGGAGTATTTGTATCAACCGGAAAATATCGTGTTATTTACAAACGCTATGCCGGCAGTGCTAGAGGCAAATGAGGGTATATTAGCCAATCCGGAAACCAAGTTATATGCAGATGTACTGCCGTACAGCAAGGTGCCTATTCCTACAGCTCCTACAACTCCGGAAACAGCAATGATCATTCAGAGTCATTTCCAGAATATCATTCTAGGTACAGAAGATGTTGACAAGGGAATGGATGCAGCCCAAGAAGAAATTTTGGAACTTATGGGATTACAGTAAGTTGGTATTATAGGGGAGAGTGAAGATGTCCTGCTGGATGACAGCAGGACACTCTTTTCTCTACAAACGACAAGATAGTTCTGCGATAAAGAGAGGATACTAAAATAATGATAGAAAAAAAGATAAAAAAACGAAAAAAGGAGGAAAATGTGGGTTATCTGCTGGTGATGCCGGCTATGCTCCTTATTGTATGTTTTTTTGCAGTTACCTTTGTTAGTAATCTTATAACAAGCTTCACGGACGAAAAAACGATACAATTTGTCGGATTTCAGAATTACATAAAAGTTCTCAAAGATCCAGCATTTTTCATATCAGTAAAAAACACAGTAATTTGGACGGTATGTGTTACAATCTCGCAGTTTTTGATTGGTTTTTTTCTGGCATTGTTATGCAGCCATAAGGTGAAAGGCATTTCATTTCTCAGACCTATTTTTATTTTCCCGTGGGCAATTCCGAGCATTGTGGCAACACTAGCCTGGAAGTGGATATATAATACGGATTTTGGTGTGTTAAATTTACTTTTGCGTAATCTGGGAATCATCCAAGAAAACATTTCCTGGCTTACGGTTCCGCGCACGGCAATGTTAGCAGCGATCATTGTAAGCGCTTGGAAAGGGTCACCCTATTATCTGATGATGTTATATGCGGGATTGGAAGGCGTTCCTACTGACTTATATGAGGCAGCTGAGATTGATGGGGCGAATAGACGACAGCGTTTTATTCATATTACAATTCCACAGATTGTACCAATTATCAGCATGTCACTGACATTGGGAACGATATGGACACTCAATGCCTATGAGAATCTTTTTGCACTGACGGGTGGAGGTCCCTCTAGAAAAACGGAGACGCTGCCACTTTATATTTATAATACAGCATTTACCTATTTTAGAATGCATGATGCTGTAGTACCATCTATTGTTCTGTTTATGTGTGTGATTGTTTTGGCGGGTGTGTATTTGCTTGTCAAGAAGAAAGGAGGACAGACGGATGAGTTATAAAGTGAAAAAAAAGATAGGAGATTACATCTATGTTCTTTTCGTTGCAGCATTGGCATTGATTTCTTTTTTCCCGATTGTATGGATTTTTCTCACTTCGTTTAAAGAAGCCAGAGAAATGTTTTCAACTCCAATCAGCATATTGCCGAAGGTATTTTCTTTGGACAATTATAAAATGATCTTTGAAGATAGCAGATTTATCCGCTATTTTGGAAATACACTTTTTGTTACAGTAGTAGCAACAGCGATTAATGTGTTTATTTCTGCATTTGCGGCGTTTGGTTTTAGCCGCTATCATTTGAAGGGGAAAAAAGGAATGTTGTTGGCTATTGTTGTAACCCAGTTGTTTCCGGGATCGGTTATTTTAATCCCTCTATATAAATTCTGGGTTATGCTGGGATTGATTGATACCCTTTGGGCATTGATTCTTACTAATGCGATCAGTAGACTTCCTCTTTCAATCTGGTTGATGTATGGTTTCTTCGAAACGGTGCCAAGGGAGATTGATGAGGCTGCAAGAGTGGATGGATGTTCAAAACTGCAGACACTCTTCTTTATTCTTTTTCCATTATCCAAGCCAGCAATTTTGGCAGCAGTCATCTATACGGCATTAAATGTATGGCAAGAGTTTTTGTATTCTTTAACATTTACGGTCTCACAGGAAATGTATACACTTATGGTTGGCCTGTATACCTTTATTGGCGAAAACGGTGTAGAATGGGGAGCATTGATGGCAGCTTCTATTTTGACTACGGTTCCGGTGATTGCATTTTTCGGAATGACGCAGAAACAGTTTACCAACGGTATTTCAGGTGCAGTAAAAATGTAGTGAAACTTGTCTATACAGCAGGAGGATAGAAAATGTGTCGAAAACCCAAACATATTCTTTATATTATTGCGGATGAACTGAGGGCTGATTGTATCAGTCCATACGGAAATCAGGAGGTACATACACCTTCCTTGGAACATTTGGCGAGGGATGGTGTGACTTATGGAAATGCCTTTTGCACCTTTCCGGTTTGCACGCCATCACGATATAGTATGATGACAGGACTTTATGCGTATCAGCACAGATGTATAGACAATCGTACCAGTATTCCGGCAGATCTGCCGACGCTGCCTAAATTGATGCGTGAAAAGGGATACCTAACCAGTGCTGTGGGGAAATTGCATTGCAATCCGCCAAGGCAGGAAATGGGATTTGACAGATGTTTGTTGGCTGAGCAGTGTGGTGATGGAAGGTATGAGGATGATTATCATCAGTTTTTGCGGGAACAAGGACTTTGCGATGTCATCGATATGATGGATCAATGTAGTGAGTGGCGCGATAGAGCACCGGCAGGGTATTGGGAGAGTTTCGGAAATAGGCCGGAAATTTTACCGGAAAATAAGGATTCCACTTCCTGGATTGGCGAAAATGCCTTGCGACAAATCAAAGAATGGGGAGAAGAAGACCATTTTTTGATGGTAAGCTTCATTAAACCCCATCATCCATTTGATGCGCCGACTGAATGGAGACAAAAATATGATCCTGCAAGTTTGTCTTTACTGCCAGGATGGACAGAGTGTGTACCAGAGGTTGACTATAGAAGGGATCAAGGGTATTTTGATAATGCTCGTCTGACAGAAGTGATTCAAAAGCAAATTTTAGCATCCTATTATGCTTCGATCACACAAATTGATTTTTGGATTGGCCGTATGGTTGAAATGTTGCAGAGCAAAGGAATCTATGAGGATACAATGATTGTCTTTACTGCTGACCATGGGGACTACATGGGATTTCATCACATGGTACTTAAATGCAATCACATGTATGACCCGGTGATGCGTATACCTCTATTGGTAAAATATGCAGGAGAGCGGGGCGGACAGATGGAAAGAGGACTATGCAGTCATGTGGATTTGTTTGCTACAATATTGCAGCAGTGCCAAATCGGCTTGCCACCGTCAATCCCTGGTAAAAATTTGAAAGACTTAAAAGAAAATGAGTATGTTTTTTCACAGCAAACTGCATACGGTAAGCCGGAATATATGATTAGAACTTTCAGACATAAGCTGATCTTGTCAGTACAGGGAGGCATGCTGTTTGATTTGGAGGATGATCCTTTTGAATTGGATAATCGATATGAGGAGAACTCCTACCAATTGATTCGCAAAGAGCTTGAAGAAATTTTGCACAATCATCTGATGTTTGAGGCACCGTTGGTTCCTTGCTATGACCGTTCGCTTGTATACGGAGTGGAGGATTTGAAAAAAATCCAGGAGAACAGAGCTTATTTCAACGGAAAAGCAGAGAATAGTCGTATCGAGTCACTGATTTTTTGAAATATAATCTGAATTATTTGCAGAATGAAAGAATAACAAACAGAAGGAGTGGAACGGATGCGGTCATTTATAGATCAAAAGGTAAAAAATACATGCCAGAAACTGGCGGAGCTTTCCAAGAAGACAATACATGAAATTCCTGAAATGAAATATGTCCCCTGCGGCTATAAATCCGGAAAAGAGGTGCCAGGAAAGCCGGATTCTGACTGGAAATCCTTTTATCGCAATGATTTCGTCCAGGGTAAAGACAGGCACTTCTGGTTTTATATCGAATACAAAACGCCATCGGCAGATCCGGGCAAAGAAATAGGGCTGGAACTTACAACCGGGCAGAAGGGGGTTATTGATATGTTTAATCCTCAGGGACTCTTGTATCTGAATGGTGAGATAGTAAGCGGGTTTGACATCAACCATCGCTATGTAGCGTTACAGCCGGATACTGAATATAAAATCTTACTGTATTTTTATACGGCTGATTATGATATACGGATTGATGTTTTGCTTGACATAAAGGAAACCGATTTATCCGTTCAGAAATTATATTACGACATGAAAGTTCCGTATGATGCTGCGATGTGTTTTGAAAAAACAGACTATCTGTTTATCAGAACAATGAAGCATTTGGAGGCTGCGTGTAATAAAATCGATTTCCCGGTAAACGGGGAAATCGAGAAGTTCCTTAAAAGTGTAGCAGAAGCGGAACAATACCTTCAGACGGAGTTTTACGAAAAAGAGTGCGGAAAGTCAGAGGCAGTGGTAAGTCTTATCGGCCATACACACATTGATGTGGCATGGCTTTGGACACTGGACCAGACAAGAGAAAAGGTACAGAGAACATTTTCAACCGTGCTGCGCCTGATGGACAGGTATCCGGAATATGTGTTTATGTCCTCCCAGCCACAGCTTTATCAGTATCTGAAAGAAGAGGCGCCTGACCTTTATGAAAAGGTAAAGGAACGAATCAAAGAGGGACGCTGGGAAGTGGAAGGCGCTATGTGGCTTGAAGCAGACTGCAATCTTACCTCAGGGGAAAGCCTTGTAAGGCAGATTCTTTATGGAAGAAATTTCATGAAAGAAGAGTTTGGCGTTGACAGTCATATTTTATGGCTGCCGGATGTGTTTGGCTACAGTGCGGCACTTCCCCAGATTATGAAAAAATCGGGTGTTGATAAATTCGTCACCTCGAAGATCAGCTGGAATGAAACCAATAAAATGCCCTATGACAGTTTTCTGTGGGAAGGGATTGACGGAACAGAAATTTTTACCTATTTCTTGACTGCCCGGGATCATGAGAAATACTGTGAAAATGATAACCGTACCACATACGTTGGAATGGTTACACCGGCGATGACACTAGGCACCTGGGAACGGTATCAGCAGAAGGATTACAATACGGAAACCATTATCACCTTCGGCTATGGTGACGGTGGCGGCGGTCCCACAGCGGAAATGCTGGAAACAGCGCGTCGCCTGGAATATGGGCTGCCAGGCATTCCCAAAACCCAGATGAGCCTTGCAGGTGATTTCCTGGACAGAGTAAAAAATAATTTTGACCAAAACTGCAGATTGACCGGAAGAACACCCAAATGGGTGGGGGAGCTTCATCGGGGAACCTATACATCCATGGCGAAAAATAAAAAGAATAACCGCGAATGTGATTTTCTATGCCAGACAACGGAAACACTGGCTGTGCTGAATGCACTGCTGAACGGAACCGAATACCCTAAGAAAACGCTGAAAACTGCCTGGATGACATTGCTGCTGAATCAGTTCCATGACATTATCCCAGGCTCGTCCATAAAAGAAGTATATGAGCGCAGTGACAGGGATTATGCGTCGATTCGCAGCAGAATCGGGAAAGAGAAAAAGAATGCGCTGAAGGAGATTGCCGGTGCGGTATCTGAAAAAGGAATCCTGGTATATAATCCCAATTCCTTTCCGGCATCCCAGCTTGCAGAATATAACGGTGCATATTTCTATGCTGAAAAGATACCTCCCATGGGGTGGAAGGTTATCCAGCCTGTTCCGGTCAGAGAAACGGTGGAGGTATCAGATAAGCGGATTGAAAGCAAATACTACAGCATTACATTTGATGATGCCATGAATATCGTTTCCCTTTATGACAAAGAAAATCAACGCGAAGTAGTAAAGAACAACAACCCTGCAAACCGCCTGCAGATCTATGAGGATTACCCGCAGGAGTGGGATAACTGGGAAATTACCGATTATTATCAGGACAAAATGCAGACCATAGACGATGTTTCCAACGTGAAAGTACTGCAGGGGAATGGCTTCGGCGGCTTTGAGATTACAAGAAGCTATGGGCAGTCGGAAATTATTCAGAACATAATTGTATATGCCAATAGCCGGAGAATTGATTTTAAAACTGTCGCTGACTGGCATGAGCATCACAAGCTGCTAAAAGCATCCTGA
>USSP01000012.1 GCA_900557385.1 uncultured Lachnospiraceae bacterium | reverse complement strand
CTGCATACGCGACAGAGGATATCCGGGAGGGTAGCAATTCTTCCGATGGAGATAGTACGGGAGAGAGCGGAGAAACGCCGGAAATACCAGAGACGCCGGAAATACCAGAGACGCCGGAAGAAACACCGGAGACGCCGGAAACACCAGAGACATCGGAAACACCGGAGACATCGGAAGAGACGCCAGAAACATCGGAAACGGATGAAACAGAAACATTGGAGGACGAAATTGCTCTCTTTGAAGGGGATGAATCGATTCCCACAGGAAGTAAGCCTTTAAAAGAGGTTACAGATGAGGCCGAATACCAGAGTTACTATACTGCGGATAATTTTTACTATCTGGCATCGGCAGAGGATTTCTTGCTTCTGGAGAAACTGACCCAGACCTATGATTTTGACGGAATTTCCTTCCAGATAGGAGATACCGGAACGGGAAAAGAATGGAATCTTTCTGCAATCAGTGGTTTTAACGGCTTCGGAACCGCAGATCATCCTTTCAGGGGGAAAATGTCCTGCTATTACAGCAGTGGCAGTCTGACCTTTAATCTGGACAAGCCCTTATTTGCTTATCTGGGAGAAGGAGCCGAAATCTATCAGTTTGATTTCAATTGTGTGGATGGAACCTCTGCAGCAATTGCCCGGAATATCCAGGTTTCCGGCAAAGATACTGCGGAAATCAGGATTCACGACATAAACATAACTGGTGTTATTAAAAACACTGACGAAAATGCTGGAATCATTGCAGGTAGCATTGGTGATAACGCAAAAGTCAATATCAAAAATATTAAATCTGAAATTAATAATATCACAGGAAATAATGCAGGTGGTATCGCAGGAAGTCTGGGAGATGCTGTTACGATTACAGCAGAGGAAAATAGCTGGGCGGCAGCTGCTGTAACAGGAACAGCGTCTGCAGGCGGTTATTTTGGAACGCTTACCGGAAGCTATACCTGGAATACCTCAGAACTGTCATTATGCAATAGGTTTACCGTGCAGGGTGGAGATTATGCCGGACAGTTTGCAGGGAAGCTGTGCAAAGGTGGCGATAATAGTACGCTGGCGGTTACGGGAAACGGTGACATTACCATCAATGCGACGGTCAATGGCGGACAGACAGTAGGTGGTCTGTTAGGGGTCTGTGAGGCAGGCACCACACTGGAGGTGGAGAAGCCTCTTACTGTAACCGGGACTGTGACTTCCAGCAAAGGCCAAGGCAATGCCGGTGGTCTGTTGGGCAAGGTTTCCGAGAAGATTACCATCAGACTGGATTCCTATACGGGAAATGCCAGTATCGCTACGGTTCATAACAGTGGCTATGCGGGAGGACTGGTGGGAGATATCACCAGTACCTTTGTGTTGGAAAGTGTGAAGGGAAAAGAAAGTGCGCTTCCCATTACCATAAATGGGTACATTCAATATGGCACCGGTGTGGGTGGCTTTGCAGGCCGGGTAGAAGGGGTGGATTTTGGCATCCCGGCTGTGACTGTTGCTGCAACATTGGCAAATGGCACCCATGTAGGTGGCGTGGTCGGCTATGTTAATAACAGTAAGCTTCTTCTGAAAGATCCTACCGTGGCTCAGAACAGCCAGCTGACAGGAACGACCGCTACCGGTGGTATGATCGGAACGATAGCAAATGGATCAAAACCATCAGCAGTGGCATTGGATGGTACGGTTACCGTAGCTGCAGCTGCCATTACGGGAGGAAGCAATGGAGCCATCGTAGGCAGTCAGCTGGAATCCTTGGTTTATCTGACAGGTGTAGAGGGAAAAGTAAACGGTACCTCACAGCTGTCTGTTTCCAATGCCGGAGCAAATTTGGAGGAGATTGGTAAATTTGGCGGTATTTTCCGCAACCAGGCAGAAGGAGACAAGAAACTCATCGGTGGCGATGGCTCTTTGGAACAGATCGGAACTGTGGACGGCTATGCCGTAAGCGGCGCCGGAAGTACTTGGATTTTAAAGGGAACGGCAGGCATGGAAACCCTTGCCATTGCTCTAAATACCCAGGGAAATTTTGCAATGAATGCCTTTGGCAGCAGTACTGCTACAAATCAGGCAGGCGTTTCAGCGCTTTTGTCTGCTGCTTATACGCTGGACGGCAATGCAGATATTTCCTATGAAACGACGGGTATTATTACCGTGAACCGGAATGATAAGGAAATAGATGATGCCAATAAACAGTACCTGTTTAAAGGCAGCTTGTCCGGAAAAACAGCAAATACTACCATTACCCAGAACAGCAGCGTGAAACAGGACAGAACCGGTATTTTCTCTACTTTGGGTGGAACTGCCAGCTTTTCCAATCTGGTAATTGCCGGAACGGTGGAAAATGCCAATGGAACCGGAGGCATTGCCTACCAGGCTAAGGGAACCAGCTTCACTTTATCGGAAGTAAAGGTACAGAAAGCGTTCAGAAGCAACACCGGACGAATCGGTGGTGTTCTGGCACAGGAAAATAGTGATGCTGCATTTGTGGTTACTGCTAAGAATGTGACACTTGCGTCAGAAATCACAGGAGATGCGAGCAGTGACTTTAGTGGCTTTATCACTCATATGGAAAAAGTGGATGTGGAACTGGATGGAATTGTTTTAGGTGGAAAACTGCAGTCTACGCTGAATGAGTGCGGAGGTTTTCTGGGGAGATATTGGTATTGGATGCAAGGAACCATTCAAAATGTGATGGTTCAGCCTGGAACAGAGCTGAATGTCAGCACGCAGACCGGAGGCTTGTGTCGTACGATACAGACGGCAAACGGACAGTATCTTACGTTCAACAAAGTGGATCTGAATCACTTAAAATTGACGGTGGGAAATGCCAGTGGACTTCTGGCATTAAACGGACAGTATTTGGTAGCCAATATTGTGGATTACAGCTGTAAGGGAGCAACAATAACATCAGGCGCAAATTTTGATGAAGTTGTATATGTTACAAAGGCGTTTCCTTACACGGGAATTATTTCTTTACATAACAGCAGTAAGAATTTCCCTGACTATTTTTATACAAATCAGGCGACCTATATAGGTACACAACCATCTAAAAATACGCAGACCATGTATTACTATGATGTGTTTCAAAAGATGGATGGGGAAGGAAATATCATTAATTCCAATGGAACCAAGAGCAGAATTCAGGATCATGTTCTGGATAGCCCGGAGAAAATGCTGATCTGGAGTGTTGTACATAATGCGATGAGGAATAATAATAACGACCTACGCAAGGTGTTCCAGAAATGCTTCGCAGGTACCGATTATACTGCAAATGAAATCTACAGCTTAAGAGGTACGCTGGATTTAGCCGATGTCAGTTTCTATGCAGCGCCCGGTGTGAACGGAGCATCCCTGCTCGGAGCAGAGGATGCTACGGTTATTTTCCATGCCGACAAAATGGACACCACCATGGGGCAGCATCAGGGACTTCACGCAGGACTTTTATATAATCCCACCGGCGGCGTGAACGCTAAAGACTTTACCTTACAGGGAACCGTTGCCAACTTGGATGGAAATAACAGCGGTGCATTGATTAGTGGTACTTTAAATGGTGGCGGAACCTTTGAAAACCTCACGTTAGAGAACTTGTGGATACGGGATTTCAATAAAAATAACGAAAGGGATGGTCTGCTCATTTCCAGAATCGCTGCGGGAACGGGAAAACAGGACAATACGGTTAATGTCAGCTTCGACGGAATTTCCATGACGGGCTACAGCTATACGGGGAACGGAAAAAAAGCGGCAGCGGCTTTGGTTGGAGAGGCTGGAGGTCCCAATGCTACGAATTTGAACCTACAGTTTCGCAATATGCAGATCGCAGACGATGCAGATAATTCCCAGGCATCGACGAAACATAATGGGGATGTACTGGCGTATGCTTCCTTCCTTTATAACTATAGCTTTGCTACCAATACCGACCAGAACATCGGCAGAGGCTTATATCTGTTTAGTGAAACAGAAGCAAAGGCTAAGGTAACCTGGGGCAAAGAACTGGATGCTACCACAGAGTATTGGGTGTATGAAGGAGATGACCCGCACAAAAGGATATTTGTCCAAAATACAGTTCTGGAAAATAATGTTAAAAATGGTTATTACAAGCCCTATGTTTACCAAACCCAGGAGATAGAAGTCAATCCCAAAACCGGAGACTTGAACAAAGGCTGTGGTACTTATGAAGACCCTTATATCATTGGTTCTGTTCCACAGTTTCTCACTCTGTACCGGTATCTCAGTACTAAAGATGGGGAAAATGAGGACTTTTTTAAGAACTGGAAAGTCAATAAGCGGAATGCTGGCACGGATTTTTGCGATAAGACGGAGAAAACGCATGCTACCTATACTTATGGAACTAACGGATTTCCTACCAGAGACGAACTGAGTAGGGCATATTACCAGTTGAGCGCTGACATTGATTTATCAGGAATTAACAGTGGAAACTATAAGGTTATCGCAGACAGTTTTGTGGGCTTTGGGACAAGTGACCGTCCTTTTATCGGCGTCTGGTATGGAAAAGGTTCCGATGGTACGATACACAAGATTACACTGCCCACCAAAACAAGCGCACAGACCTATGCTACCTATGGCTTCCTGCAATATGCCAAAGGCGCTGTAGTGAAGGATATGGAGATTGCTATTCCAGGCAAAACTTTGAATAACTATACTACGATTCAAGGGCTGGGAGCAGCAGGAGGTGTAATCGGCTGCATTCTGGGTGGTGATAATATCATTGATAATGTAAAGGTAACAGGCAGCCTTGCATTGGAGTGCTTTTACCAAGTCAGTAAAAATGATAACCGATATATGGCAGCTGTAGGTGGTTATGTAGGCGTGGTGAAAAAAGGGGGATTGATTCTTCGCAATGTAACCTTGTCAGACGATTTGAAAGATTTTACTTTGCGTGAAAAAGAGCAAGGAAAATTAATAGACTCACAGAACTACATTGCATACTACGGAGGCGCACTGTGTGGCAGAGTGGAGGATGGCTATGTCCTGTATGAAGGTGCTACAGATAGCAGTTTACCTCTTTGGGAAAAGGATACGAAAGCAGGAACAGGAAAGTGGGTATTAATTCCGGATTATGATATTGTAAATGGCTCCTATTTAACACAGCAGCTATCTGGGGGTTCCCAAGTTACGGTGACGGCACCGGATGCAGATGGAAAACTTACCGTTACTTTACCTAATGCAGCCGCTTTACAGGTGATGAGTATGGCAATGAGTTCTGATTCGTTGAACACTATGCTTAATCAAACGAAAAGCACCTGTGGTTACACAGAAAAGTCCAGAAGCCGCAAAGCAAGCTATAACCAGATCGGGTGTAGCAGTCCGGTAGAGGATTACACCGCAGCTACTAAATACGATGATCAGGTGACATATCCTTACTTGTATTCTTATTTGGGGATTAACCGGGACAACTATAAAACCTACCTTATTGGCAATGTTTCTATTTTGAATCCCATCGGGAAGGTGGAGAATAAAGTCTATCATACTACATGGCAACTGACGGCTGATGGAACTTATGACATGAAAGCATTTGGTCAGGCGTTTCGTGGAATCGGAGCCTTGTATGCTGCCACAGATAAGCAATGCAGTACATTGCGAGGAAATTTCGATGGTCAGGGAAGCACCATAAGTTATGCACTGAAGACATTACGCCTTGATTATAGTAATTCGACGATTTCTCCAGCTTCACTGAATCGTAGGGGATTGTTTAATTCCATCTATGGATATCAGGATACAAACTGTTATGAGACCAATGGTTTTAACATTCAGAATCTGAAACTTCAAGCCTCTGTGAATGCCGACTTTAAGGATAAGGCAGGATCTCAGGTTTGTGCCCTTGAAAGTTCAGGCATTCTCGCCGGTTATACCAATGCTGCTCGGCTCTCCATACAGAATATTACGCTGCTGGAGGAAACGAAAATCACAACCGGTTCTCAAAAGCTGGGAGCCGATAACATTTATTGTGGGGGTCTCATAGGCTATGCGACAGGCAGCCAGAATATAACCATGTCGAATTGCAAGATTGCAGGAACGGTTGGGAAACCGGTGTGTTTAGATACACCAGGGTATGTCGGTGGATTTATCGGATATGCAAATCTTGATAATAATTGTACGCTAAAAATTGAAAATACAATAGAAGCACCTTGTGTGACAGGATTGAAGTTGACGAGTAAAAATCAGGTTGCAGGTGGTTTGGTCGGTTTTATACCGGAAAAAAATATAACGCTGGAGATAAAAGGCAGACAAAATGCACCTCTTGTGATGCAGGATAGTACAATAGAAGCACGTTGGCAGGCAGGCGGTATTATTGGAGAGACACGAAATAATGTACGTTTAGTAGTAGACTACATTACAGTATCAGATATTGGCTTGTCTTCTTATAAGGCGGCAGGAGGCATTATCGGTGAATATGGAAAATACACATCAACAGCAGAAAGCAGCCTAAAGAACATCAAGATTACCGATGTGACAGTACAGGAAGCATCTACGCAAGATCCAACTACCTACGACAGTGCAAACGGTCAGGGGGGTGTCGTTGGAAAATGCCGTGGCTATCTGACCCTGGAAAACATTACCGTTGGTACTGCTGACAAAACAGACAGTAAAAGCTGTACCATTACTTCTTCTGATAATAGGAGAAATGATGCAGATGGAAGAGAACATGGAGTCGGGGGCTTAGTCGGTGCGGTTGAAAAATCAGATAAAGCAGATGGCAGGCTGACCCTGAAAAACTGTACCGTATCGGATGTGACCGTAACTGCAGGCAAAGGAAATGCGGCTTCTTCCAACATGAACTTCCCCGCCAGTGCCGGTGGTGCAGTGGGATATTCCAACGGAACCATTCTTCTGGCAGGAGCGGTTACCACGGAGAATGTGACTGTTTCCACTTATGCAGATCGCGCAGCACTGGGAGACAAAACCAGGGAACAGGTCAGAAATTTCGCCGCAGGCGGCTTTATTGGGTGCTTGCGAGGACAACTGACAGGTGTGTCGGGAAATACGGCAGCATATACGGATTACCTATTGGCGGAAAATAACACGGTGACCGGTATGTATGCCGGAGGTATCGCTGGCTATGTAGGTTCTTATGGCACCACGGCTTTGCCTATCCAGTTACAGGGAAAGGCGGATACTTCTCTGGTAGAAGGTGGAACGGTTACCGGCGGACAGGCAGCCGGTGGCTTGTTTGGTAAGTTAGAAAAGAGCTTAGGAAGTCTTTACCTGAATCCGGAACAGGGGACAACACCCCTGGTAGTGTCCGGTGTGACGATTTCCGGCATGGATGCCGGAGGACTGGTGGGAACGGTGAAGGAAGCCAAGGATGCCCGTCTGGAAAATGTCCAGGTGAAAAACTGTAGCATCACTGCCTCCATTCCGAAAAATAATAATACGCTAGTAGCCGGAGGAAGTGCTGCCGGAGGTCTGTTCGGTTCCTGCAGTCTGGCAGCCGGTCAGACCCTGAAGCTGTATGACCTGGAGCTTACCGGAAATACCATCCTTTACCAGACGGAGACAGACACCCTACAGGATAAGGAAACCAGTTCCAATACAGAAAACTTCATCTCTGTAGGAGGACTGATAGGCACGGTGCGGAGTAATGCCCAAGGACAGGTGCTGGCAGATCACATTGTGCTGGATGCAGCTAATCAGGTAGGCGTGCGTAAGGCAGCGGGTGGAACGGTACAGTTAATCCGGAAGGATGGTACCCCCTATAAGCTGGCAGATCTGACGGCACCCACCGGGGCTACGAATCAGGACGCACTGAACAATCTGGCAGAAACCTACGGCTCCTTTGTGGGAACCCTGATCGGTACCGTGAATACCACCCAGGCATCGATAGATATGATGCATGTGTGGACATCGAAAGATTGCTATGAAATTCCTCGTTTGTCCCAGACCAATCTTCCCGTAGTGGATGTGGGCAGAACCGGAAGCCAGAATGTTTATTCTTACCGACAAAGTTGTCATATTCTGTACGGTGATGAGAATTCCGATACGGCTCAGGGGAATATCGCCCGGATGAAACATGAGGTAGAGAACAGCAGTGCAACGTATGCGAATAGCACCGCAGTTTCCACACTTTTAGGCTGCTATCGTCTGAATCAGGTGGGAGACTGGAACGATGCAGATATGCCCCAGAAGCCGGAAGAAATCTGGCAGGAGGTTTATCCGCTGAAAGTAGGAGCAGAGGGTACGGAAAAGGAGCTGCCCATTTTTGCATGTAAACCGGGAACCCGTTCCTTAAATGAAACCATTACAGCGTTGTCAGATATTATGACAAATGTGTCAGGTCTGTCTTCCTCAAAGATTGACATTCTGACAGTTACCGCCACACCGAAAAAGTGGGAGGTGGCAAAAACGGACGATATTAATTATAACGGAAGTCCGGCAGACAGCGGTGTCAAAGCACATATCGCCGTGACCGGAACGAAAGGCTCCGGCTATAGTTTTGGTTATCTGACCGGTACGGACGGAACAACAACGGATCTGTTTGACCAGTATGATGCGACAGCAGGAACAGTGACCTATACAGAACTGACCTATACCTATCAATGGACGGATGGGGATGGCAGCAGAGACCATAAGCGAGTCTTCGTTCTTCCTGTATTTGTGGAGGAACCGCTTCAGGTAGGGGTGTCGATGTCCATTCAGGCAGGCAGAGTTCAGAGTGTGGATACCATAGGAACGAATGCCCAGGACAGTGTCGTTATGGCAAATGATAGCGATAGCACACTGCTTCTGGAGTACACCTTTGGAAATGCCAGAAAGAGCTATGACATGACCATGCCCAAGGAACTTTGGCTGACCAATGGAAGTGGGGATGCCGAGAAGCCCTTAAAATATACGCCCGGAACCAGGCTGTTGCTCATTGATGTGACAGGAGGCAATAAAGCTTACTACTATACTGTAGACGCCACCACCGGGGAAAGAATTCCTTTTACTGCTTTTAAAGACAGTGCGGGAAACTCCTATGAGGAGAAGAAAATAAACCGGGCAGACTTTGAAGGGACGGAGCAATTCCTGTTGCAGACCATACTCAGCGATACCAAGAAAGCCAGCGCGGAGAACACCAAATACGATATTCACACCGGTATCTGTAAGCCGGAGCCGGATGTATTGGCAAAAATGCAGGGAGAACTGGAGGCAAAGCTTGGAGTAGACTCCATTCCGGGAATCAAGATCACTCTGGATACGGCGGGAGGGGCTACCGATGTCACCGGAGAACTGACTGCCAATGGTGAGCTGACCTATACCATGCAGTTTTCTGTTACCGGAGAACAGGCATATTGGCAGAAAAAAGGAACCATCGATAGTGCCAACAATGGCAAGTACCTGGATTTATTCTGCTATCTGATGAATGAAAAGGAAACGGAGCGGATTTCCCTGCCTGCAGGAACCAATTTCCAGTACCGGATACAGGAGGGAAGCTATAGTGCCCTGCAGATCATACCGGATCAATCCGGTGTTTACTATTACAAGGCAATCCGGGATCGATATGGAGTGACCGGTTCTAAATTCCTGATTCGTGATGTGGATGCGGATGGAAATGCCATAGGAGTTAAGGAAAATACCACCATTTCGTTACAGGTGAAACTGAAACTGCCCACGGAATTAAGCGGCTTTAACGATTCTTATTATAAAGCCTGCATCGACTTGCTTCGTACCGATGACCCAGATTATCCTTCTGGCTATGAGGATGCTTTGGGCACCTACAGAAAGAGTCTGGGAGCCAATATCGTGCCCGACATTGGATTTGCTGTCCGCGTGGAAGAGCAAGATTGGGAGAAACTGGGCATCAATACCTACGAGAGCCTGGATCAGACCTATGAAATTCCCTTTAAGGTGCTGTTGGATTTTGAAGATATCCTGCGTTATGCCTCAGGGGATGAACTGGTACAGCAGTGGGCAGATAAGGACTATTGTATTACCTATGACCTCTTTGGAAAGGCGAAGGACAGCACCTACGGGACAAGTCCTTTCGTGGACGGACCCACGTTTCAGGATCCTGCCGGTAATACCATTGGAGAAACCATGAAGATTATGATGGATGGTGGCAGCAATATCTGGAAATGGGATGGAAATGCCTATACAGAGGTTGCAGAAGGAGATATGGCAGAATCAGAAACGGGAGAACTGGCAATGAAATACCGTTTTACCAAAGAGCAGATGGAGAATACGGTGAAGGGAACGCCCATTACCCTTACCGGAAAGGTACTGGTGAACGGAACAGCCCTGCGACAGCTGAGCAGTAAGGAAGATTTTGAGAAATACCTTACCAATTACCGGATGAACGCCTCCCTTCGCATTACGGAGGAAACGGACGCACTGCCTACAGGAAATGTGGACACCTACGATTATTTTGTATACACGATAACCCGTCTGAAAACAGACATGTAAGAGAGGAATACCATGATGGCTGGTTTATTACTGTTACTATTGCTGGCAGGCATACTCATTTTGCATCTGCTGCTAAGACTTCGACAGGAGAAGCGGCAGTATGCCACAACGAAAAAAAGTCTGACCAGGGCAAAAAAACAGAATACCATGGAAAAGCAGAAAATCCAGAACCTGCAGGAAGAAATCGAAGGTCTGAATGAGACGGCGTATACGGATATTACGACCAAAATGAGCAATCGAGACTATTTCATCAAACGGACACTGGAACTGCTGGCGGAGGATACGGATCAGAGCCTCACACTGTTGGGCTTTGGAATTACCAATCTTTCCACGGTGAACAGCCTTTATGGACCGGAGGAAGGGGATAAGCTGCTGCGCTATGTAGCGGGGCAGCTGAAAACCTACGATCTGGGAGAGGGCTTTTGTGCTTTGGTGCAGACCAACCTGTTTGCAATCCTGTTAAAGGATGCGGATGAGGAAAGCGTAGTGTCTTTAATCAGGAATATAACGGAACAAATCGTGAATGTTACGGATATTTTTTCCATCGAACTCGCCTTTGGTATTTACCGGATTGCGGACAGAGAAGAGCGCGTTTCGGAAATGCTGAGCCGTATGGTACTGGCACAGCGTTATGCGATAAGCGTAGAGAACAGGAATTATGCCTGGTTCGATGCGGATATGAAAAAGCAGTACGAAGAAAATAAGCAGATGTGCAAGGAAATGGAACAGGCACTGGACGGGAGAAAATTCGTCATGTATCTGCAGCCTATGGTTGACCTGCACATTTATCAAATCCATAGCGCAGAGGCGCTGGTACGTTGGGAGCATGAGGAAAAAGGATTGCTTTCCCCGTATGCCTTTCTTCCTCTTTTTGAGAATACGAACCTGATGCTGAAACTGGATTACTATATGTGGGAGGAAGCCTGCAAGACGATCCGCCGTTGGATTGATAACAAACTGCAGCCCCTTCCTCTGATGCTTAATATTTCGCCGATTCATTTGGAAAATGTAGGTTTCATCGAGAAGTTGTCCAAGCTGTTGGAACACTATAAGTTGAAAAAAGACATGCTGGTGCTGGAACTGCCGGAGCGAGCATTGACCAATAGTGATGAGACCGTGAAAAAAACGGTGCAGAAATTAGCGGACAGCGGTTTTATCCTTTCTGTGGACAATTTCGGAGGTATGCATTCCCCGGTCAATCTTCTGCGGGACATGCCTTTTACGATGGTGAAGCTGGACAGAAAATTTCTCACGGAAAACAGTAAGGACGAAGAGGGACAAACCATTCTGCGCTATCTGATCGCCATGGCGAAGGAATTAGATCTTACGGTAGTGGTAGAGGGTGTGGAAACCCAGGAGCAGGTGAATTTCCTCACGGAAATCGGCTGTGATATCGCCCAGGGCTATTTCTTCTCCAAGCCGGTGAGCCTCCGGGATTTCGACCAATTAAACAAGAAAATCATTCGGATGGGATTCCGGCCTACAGAATACTATCCCACCTTTGAAGATTTGGAAAAGGATGTGGATTTGATGGAAAAAATGCTTCATAACACAGCCAGAACCAATGAAGAATCATAAAAGAAGAGAAAAAAGCGCCACCAGACAATCACGATCCGGTGGCGCTTATGTTATGGTTTCTTTATGGAATTGTGTTCTCATGCTGCACCGGCATTAGAATTTATCTGCGAAGCTCTTGTAGTATTCCTCGAAGAATTCATTAACTTTCATCATAATTTTTTTCATAATGCACACCTTACCCTTTCTGTGATGAGTTTTTCTACTTTTAAGAGGTCCGGCCTGACTTCCTTTTGATGATTATAATGTAACATATTGCATTTATAATGTGAAATACATATAATAAAAGAATGACAATACTTATTAGGTATTAAAAATGCATACTATAATAAAACAGGGAAAGGGAGGGTTACCATTATGGAATTACGACATATCCGATATTTTAAGGCGGTAGCAGAGGAAAAAAGTTTTACCAGAGCAGCAGAAAAGATGGCGATTGCACAGCCACCCTTAAGCCGGCAGATACAGGATCTGGAAGCAGAACTGGGCACGCCGCTTTTTATCCGCTCTCCCCATAAGGTAGAACTGACACCGGAGGGGGAATTATTTCTTCAGTACGCCTCGCAGATTCTGGATTTGGTAAACCGTTCTGAAGAAGATGTGCGGGAGCGGAAAGAAGGACTGCAGGGAACCATCTATATCGCATCTGTGGAAGGCTGCGGTCCCCGGCTGTTCGCAGAATGGATTGCTTCCTTTCAGAAGGAGCATCCCCATGTGCAATACAATATGTGGAATGGAAATACAGATGATGTGAATAACCGGGTCAATAAGGGGCTATGTGAAGTCGCTATGATTACAGCTCCTTATAATACGGAGGAATGTCATGTGCTTCCCGTATATGAGGAGCCCTGGGTAGCGGTGATTCCCAAGGGGCATCCGTTATATGATGCAGATCATGAGCCGGTAAAACCGGAGGAACTTTTACCTTATAATCTGCTGATTCCCTCCAGAGAGTCCCGAAAAGGGGAAATCGACAAGTGGTTTGCACATACCGGACAGACACCTACCATTCGCGGACGGGTTGCCCACATGCTGAATGCTTATGAACTGAGTCTGCATCATGTAGGAATTGCCATCTACCCGGCAACCATTTCCTCCCTGATCCGGGATCGGAATGTGTGTGCCCGTAAAATCGACCATCCCGATGCCCATGCTTCTTATGCACTGATCTGGAATAAAAATCATACCCTGTCCCATGTGGCAGAGGCGTTTATCAGACATATTGAAGAGGAAGTGAAAGCGGAAAACTAAGCAGCCTGCTCCTTTTCCATCCGCTTCAGCTCCGGTAAAACGGTGCAAAGCATGGTGATGAAGCACAGGCTTCCGCCGATAACATTGGAAACCGGTTCTGCCATAAATACCCCGTTGGTGCCCATGTGGAACGCATAGGGCAGCAGATAGGTAAGGGGTACAACGATAAAGACCTTCCGCAGCAGGGAGAAAAAGATGGCATGCTTTTTCCGGTTCAGGGATTTAAACACCGATTGTCCCATGTATTGTAAATCCATGAAAATAAAGGCTGCAAAATACAGCTTTAAGGCGTAAACAGAATCAGCCATTAAGGTTTCATCGGAACTGAAAATGCGGATGAGCAGATCCGGAACCAGAATAATCAGGCTCCAGGTGACGGCGGTGTAGCAGAGAATCATGATAAACATGGTGATCCCTGCCTTGATAACCCGTTTGGGGCGTCTGGCACCGTAGTTGTAGCTGAGCACCGGAGAGGAGCCTTCGGTCATGGCGTGGATGGGCGTTTCGATGACCTGACGCACGCTGGACACAATGGTCATTACCGAGATATACAAATCTCCGCCAAGCACTGACAGTACCTGGTTGCAGCAAATCGTAACCAGGCTGTTGGTCAGCTGCATGATAAACCCGGAGGAGCCCAGACCGATAATATTTTTCGCATGCTCCTTGTAAGATTTCATTTCTTTGAATCCAATAAGGCGAACCTTCAGTTCTGCCTTTTTCAACAAAAACCAAAGCACGAATACCGCTGCCAGAATCTGGGAAATGACAGTGGCAATGGCAGCTCCCTTGATACCGAAATGTAATACAAAGATAAATACCGGATCAAGGATGAAGTTTGTTACGGCACCGATGGCAACAGAAAGCATGCCGGTGGTGGCATATCCCTGGGCATTGATGAAGGGATTCATACCCGTGACGAGCATGGAAGGCAGTGTCCCAATCAGATAAAGCATCAGATAGGGATAGGCGTATTGCAGGGCATCCGGGGAAGCACCGAACAGAGTCAGCAAAGGGCGTGCAAACAACATACCTACAGCCATGAGTACAAGGGCACTGGCACAAATCATAAAGAAGGAAGTGTTCATAATTTCCCAGGCTGTTTTTTCATCTCCCATGCCCCGGCGGATGGAAAAAAGAGGGGCACCGCCACTGCCAAAGAGGTTGCTGAAGGCGGTGATGATGACAATAATGGGAAAGCAAAGTCCCACGGCGCCCAAAGCAGTGGTTCCGGCATTGGGAATCCGGGCGATATAAATACGGTCTACAATGTTGTAGAGCAGGCTCAAAAGCTGGGCAACCATCATGGGAAAAGCGGAAGCCATGATGTGACTGGTGATGGAGCCATGTTCAAAATCAATTCTTTTCATAAGTTTTCTTTGTTCCTTTATTCTATTGTTCTCTTTTACTTGACTTCCACTATAGCACAGATTATGATATATGAAAAAGATTAGTTTTATATAGAAAAACAATAAAATTTATATAGAATAAAGGGCTAACGATGGAACTAAAACAACTGGAATATTTCAAGGCAATCGTGGAAGAAGGAACGGTGAGCGGTGCCGCCCGTATCCTGCATATGACTCAGCCCCCTTTGAGCTATCAGATGAAGATGCTGGAGGAGGAACTGCAGGTACAGCTTTATCTGCGGGGAACGAAGAAAATTACGTTGACGGATGCGGGAAAAGTGCTTTATTCCAGAGCCTGCAGTCTGCTCACCATGACGGATATCACCAAACGGGAGGTGGTGAAAGCCAGTCAGGCAGCTACCATTCATATCGGCATGACGCCATCTACCGTTTCCCGGATGTCCGATTATCTGGTACGGTTTTCCCGGAAGTACCCGGAGATTCATTTCGATGTCCATGAGGGTTCCACTTTTACGTTGAAGGACGAACTGGAAAACGGTATGGTGGATATCACGACCGTGCGGACACCGGTGGTGCTGAAAGGCTGCGATACGAAACCCTTGATCCGGGAGCAGCTTCGCGCCTTTTTCCACCCCGACCGTGTCAAGCCGGGACAGACCTCGATTGCTTTAAAGGATTTGTCCGGGCAGCGGTTGATTTTATCCCATCGATACCGGCAGTATATTCTGGCAGCTTTTGAAAAAGAGAATTATCCTTGTGACATATATTGCGAATGTTCCGATGCCAGAACCGCTCTGACTTTTGCAGAACGGGGATTGGGGGTGGCGATTCTGCCGGCTTCCATGGAAGAACTATCCCAGAAGATCTGTACCTGTGAAATTACCGGGGCAGATTTAATGACGGAAATACTGCTGGCATGGCGACAGGAGCGATTGCCTGCGGAGGTGCAGAACTTCCTGAATGAGATGTAGCGGTTCGGGCCCATGCAAGTTACTTTTCCATGAAGGGAACTCTGTATGAAGATAATAAAAATTAAATTATAATTTAAGAAAGGAAAAGAGATATGACAAAGGATGAAAGAGTAGCGTATTACAAGGAGCTGAATCAGAAGGTAT
>USSP01000011.1 GCA_900557385.1 uncultured Lachnospiraceae bacterium | reverse complement strand
CCCTTCTCTATGATTTGTGGTATAAAAAAAGTGGAGCCCACGCATGGAACTCCACCGGCCACGCGCCTCGCAAGCAACGCAGCACAACCACTAAAGATAATATACCATCGAAAGCAAAAGCTGTCAAATGGATTTTTAGTGGTGGTAGTAGTTTATGCATCATAAATCCATATTATTCTGATTGCGAAAAATATAGATATCAAGCAATAACTGCTTACAAAGCTATTTTATTATAAGGTGTTCATTAACTTTACATGGGGCACTAATACACATAATAGCTGTTAGAGGGTCAATATTGTTTTCTGTTGCTATAATATGAGCATCTACCATGACGGATATTTCCCATGCGTTGTCCGTTTCACCTGCCGGAATTCTTCTACGACGGATATTATCATATTCTTGAAATGACTTTTTTATGTTTAAACGAACATTTGCTGATAGAGAATTAAATTGCCGGAGCGCTTCGCTGTAATTAATTAAACTTTTTGCAAGAAGATTGGAAACATTTATCCATTTTTTACAATCACTTTTTGATATTATTTTGTATTTCATTTTAAATTCTCCCAAAATTTTTTGACATATTCGAAATGTAATTTGTTAGTTGCAGCTAATGAAGGAAGCAGATTCTTGATTGTGTCGCACTCATTTTCATTAAAATAGTAAAATATACAATTATCTAAATTTGCATTATTGATGGTTTCAAATATATGAAAATCATTCCATGGCGACAATCCTAAAATCGAGAGTTCTCCAGTTATTGATTGGAGTTTGTCAAAATGATAATTATCTGAAAAAGTTAATTCGGGGTGCTTAGCTTTAAGTTGAATCGAATACCCTAAATTAGCTGTTATTTTATTACTGTCATTAGTCCAATTATCAATTTCTCTTCGCAGATTTTCATCAGAAAGGTATGCATTAGCCATTTTCTCAATTACAGAATTAGCATTAGAGTATTGTTTTATCTGAAATTCTTTGTATTCGCCGCAATGAGTGGTTAAGGCATTAGAATAAAGATAAAAATAATTTTCATCAATTTCATATTCTTTTATCGGAGCATCCGGTAGTTGATTTCTAAATGAATCTGGGTTATATACATCGCTTTAACATCAAATTGACCATGAATGTGAAATATATCTCTATCAATAGCGTTTTCAATATTTGAATCTTGCTCCAATTGTGTTTGTGCCATGTTACAAGAAAGATGTGATTGCACCTGAATACTGTGAGATTGATATGAGTGCATCGGTTGAAAATTTGTTGTTAGAAGCAGATAGGCTTGGATTGGGGGCTGTATGGATGGGAATAGCTCCTGATGAAACAAGAGTGCATTATGTCAGCAAATAGTATAATATGTGGGCTGATCAGGATGTATAAGGCTCATGCAGATAACATGATCTTTTGAGAAAGTTGTGGACGATATCGATCAAGTCATTGAAAAAGGAAGCTCTGTTTGTGGCAGAAAGCCCGGAACTCAAAGGGTTTTCCATATGGGCGCCTGCATGATTTAAAGGTTCCAAAATCATACCTTTTTTCAAAGCCGGAGGTCTTACATTGCCGGTTCCAATCCTGATGCGCCTTGAAAGATATGAACAGTACTCTATGAAGCTGAAGAAGAAATATGCCCAGCACGATGGCTGTTATCTGGAAACACATAATACAGTTAATGTGGATATTTACAGGAAATTCGGATTTGAACTGATGGAAACAGGGAATGTTCCCGGAATCAATATAAAGCATTATGCAATGTTGAAAAAATAAAAGAAAAACCGGAATGCCACAGAAGCAAAAAACAAGAACGGGCAAGTGCATAAGCACTTACCCGTTCCTGCATTTTAAGGGTAGTCAAAATGTTGAAGTAAACTATTTTAAAATATCGGCAATGGCATGTCCATCGGTATCACCTAAATCTACGCCGAGAATCTTTGCATAGGTAGGAGCTTCATTGATGATATGACTACCGGAAAGAACGGTACCTTCCTTGATGGCAGGACCTTTTGCCAGCAGAATGGGCTGCGGGCCTTTCTGGGGCAGATAGCCATGGGTGGCACTTCCGAAACGATAATCGGAATTGGAAAGATCACGTACCAGAGGTCTGGTATAGTAATCACCGAAAGCAGTATAACCATCGGTTTCCAGAACAAAGGCGAAATCGCCGCCGAAACGCTCTTCTTTGCGGCATTCTTCTTCTGTGTATACACGGGAAAAACCGTATACACCCTCTGCCAGAAGTTTGTTCAATAAATCATATACTTTGTTCCAGATTTCTTTGTTATTTTTATCCTTCAAAAATACCACAGCAGACATTCCGTTGGAGAGACACCATGCATCCCAGTCTGCAATTGATCCGTCCTCTGCGATACGGATCAGACCGTTTTCGGCAAAAAGGACATTCAGACCGATATTTCTGCGTACATCCAGCTGACCGTGGTCACTGACCATGAAGATGTTGTAATCTTCAAAGGAGCCGCTCTCCTCAGCAGCCTGACCGATCATGCCAAGCCAGCGATCCAGATCGTCTAAGGCTCTGTCAATGTGAGGACCGAATACACCGGATTCATGACGGGCAGCATCAATGTTTGCAGGATGTACCATTAAAAGATCGGGAGCAAATTCGCGAATAATATCAGCAGCGCAGGCAATTCCGAATTCATCCCGCTGGGGATGAACTCTCTCTACACCAGCGAAGAGATGCTCATTTTTATGAACAATATTGAGAACCTGCTCATTGGCACCCACACGTTTAAAAGCGGCGGCAATATCAGCATCGCCCTCAATGGCCCAGTTATCGGCGATGTGGTAATCAATGGCAGGATTGTAGGCAGTGACCGGCCAGAATACGGCAGCAGTGGTTTTGCCCTTTTTCTTGGCAGCGCGGAAAATATCCTCACAATGGATGAAGTCGTAGTTCCACTGCCAGGGAGTGGGATCACTTCCGGGAATCAGCTGCATGTTGGAGAAAACTCCGTGTCTGTCCGGATACATACCGGTCATCATGGACACATGTGCCGGGAAAGTGACGGTAGGATAAATGGAAGAAACATGGGTGATTCTTGCGCCACCGCCCAGATATTTTTTGAAATTCGGGAGTGTTTGGAAGTAGTCCAGGTCCTCCCCTACCATGGCATCGGATGAAATAACAATTACTTTACTCATAATTCAATTCTCCTTCCTTTTTGGATTTGTTACCAAATTTTTTATAAACATCCTTTCGGACATAATTATAAGCCGGAATTAACAAGAAGTTCGCTAATACCCAGGGAGCGGTAAAGGTCAGGCAGATGGCCATATAACCCAGAGGCTCCACCAGGAAAAATGCCAGAATGACACGGGCAAGCATTTCCATGACACCGGAAAACATGGCCAGGAAGCTGTAGCCCAGTCCCTGGATGGAGTTTCTGAGAATCATCAGGCTGGTGAGAAATGGGTATCCCAGACTGGTGACAAAGAGGAAACTTTCCACATGCTCCATAATGGAAGGATCGGCATCAGCGGTAAGGAATAAGCCTGCTACAGCATTGCCCCAGAAGTAGGAAACAATGGCGATAAACACCGAGTAGATCAGCCCGATAGCATAGGCAATACGGATACCGGACTTGATACGGTCAAGCTGTTTGGCTCCCAGATTCTGTCCACAGTAGGTTGCCATGGTAAGTCCTACGGTGTTGATGGCCTGGAAGAAAAGCTGTACCACTTTGGATGCAGCCGTTACGGCGGCGACGATAGCGGAACCGAAAGTATTGGTAGCAGCCTGCAAAACAGTGGAGCCGATGGCGGTGATGGAGTTCTGGAGTGCCATCGGAATTCCGATATAAAGCAGTTTCTTCACATGAGGTGTGGACCATTCCCAGTCAGAGCGGGATAGCTGCAGGATCGGGAAACGTTTTTTCATGTAAATATAACATAAAACGCCGGAAACCAACTGTGCAATGACCGTGGCGATAGAAACGCCGGCGGTTCCTGCATGTACCACAATAACGAAAAAGAGGTTAAGCGGTATATTTAAAACGGAAGACAGAATCAGAAAATACAAAGGTGTTTTACTGTCTCCTAAAGCCCTCATAATGCTGGACAGATAGTTATAAAGGAAAGTAATGGGGATAGCCGCAAACAGGTAAATGCAATAGTTCCAGGCGTCGTCAATGATATCGGCGGGAGTGCTCATCCATTCCAGAAACAGCCTTGCACCAGCACAGGAAATGACGGTCATAATCGCACTGATAATCATTCCCACATATAAACTGTTGGTGACATAGCGACGCATGGAGTTGTAGTTTTGGGCACCATACTCCTGAGAAACGGGAATTGCCAGACCTGGACAAAGTCCCATGATAAATCCGGTCATCAGGAAGGTGAGGGAGCCGGAAGCACCTACCGCAGCCATCGCATTGATTCCCACGCATTGTCCGACGACGATGGTGTCGATCATGTTGTACAACTGTTGGAAAAGGTTGCTGATTAAAAGCGGAATGGAGAAGGAGATAATCAGCTTGAACGGATCTCCTTCGGTTAAACTTCGTGTCATAATGTTTCTCCTCGTTTCAGGTCTATTGAACCTTTACTATATTTTGTTTTTGTTCAAATCTGAACAATACAGCCATAATAATGACGGTAGTAATCACAACAAAGATACCTACGCTGATGTAAGAAAGCCGGATGCCGATGGTATCAATGGTAAAACCACCGATAACCTGACCGATAATGCTTGCGATGCCGGTCTGCACAATATATAAAACACTCTGTCCCTGAGAGGACTTGCCGCTTTTTACATGGGAAGAGATATAGGTGATTGCACCGAAATGAATGACCATGTAGGTAATTCCCTGCATGGCCTGTGCCAGAATCAGGAAAGTGAGAGATCCTCCGGAAGCAACCAGCAGCCGGATTCCCATTAAGGCACTGGCAATGGCTATCAGATGTAATCCGTTGAATTTCTTATTCAGTTTGGGAAGCAGCAACAATACAGGCACCTCGCTGACCGCCTGGACGCAGCTTAAAATACCAACCTGAGCCTGGGAATAGCCAAGGGATACCACATAAACGCCCATGAAACTGCCTAAGAAACTGGCTCCCAGCTGATAGATAAAGGCAAAGGCGAGCACAAAGTAAATGTTTTTGCTCACAAAGATATCGGCTAATTGAAATAAATGTTTAAAGTTGTAAGGCTTAGGCTCTGCGATAGGCTGGTGATTTTCTGAATTGGGAAGTCTGAAAATCAGGAACAGTAAAAAAGCATAGCTGATGCTGGCAAAGAGGAACTGATAAGAAGGATTCTTTTTCAGGTAAATGCCCACCACCAGTGAAATAATAGCGTAGCCCACAGTTCCGCCCATACGGATTAAAGCAAAATTATAATGCAGTCTGTCGGCGTTCCGAACCACAATGGCATCAATCAATGGGCTGACAGAAGTGGAGAAAATCGTAAGTAAAAAGCTGGAAAAGAGAAAGTTCCAGAAAGAGTTTCCTATGTAAAAGGTATAAAGGGAAAGCATAACGCCCAGAACTACTAAGGCGGCGTAGTGCTTTGCCTTTCCTGTTTTGTCGCTTCTTCTTGCCCATAATGGCTGAATGAATACGCAGGAGATGGAAGAAATCGTCCGTAGAATCCCGATCTGTGAACTGGAGAGCCCCTGCTGTGCATAGTAAGTACTCAGGAAAGGAGAGTAAAGGGCAACAGAAATATAAATGAAAGTGTTGAGCATCAATAGTAGAGTAAACGACGGGTTGTTTTTTGCTGCAGTATTCTGATTCATAAGTTACCGATCTTTCCTTTCTTTTCATGAAGGGTGGGCAGGGCCGAAACCCCACCCTGTAAATAAAGTATTATGCCATAGAATTTTCCCTGAAAAACGTATTGATTCCCCAGGAGTAATCAGCGACACGCTGTTTGATCTCCCTGTCGTCGATTTCACCGGTTTCCATAAATTTCTTTGTGACTTCCGGCGTGGGAATGCCGGCACGTCCGCCAATGTTAGTACATTTGATAGCGCTGACTGCGCTGGCGAAAACTGCGGTGTCACGGATGGAGTATTGATGTTTTAAACCGTAGAAAAATGCTCCGTGGAAAGTATCACCTGCACCACAGGTGTCAAAAGCCCTGATCTTAAAAGCGGGGATTTCGCAGTAACCCTCATCGGACAATACGCGGCAGCCCTTGCTGCCGAAGGTAAAGATCACAACAGAAGGACCCATATCACGGATTGCCTGCATATGTGCCTCATAATTTTCATCCCGGAAGGATGCATCATAGACAAATTCAGAGGCAATAAAGTAATCAATATAAGGCAGAATCTCTTGATAATTATCAAGAGGACGGTTATCTGCATCAATCAGAACCTTGACGCCGTGCTCTTTGGCATACTTTGCTGCCTCTACATGGAGTGTATCGGAGAGGGCGATAAAGAGATAGTCAGCGGAGAGAATCGGTGTGAAGTCCAGACCGGTTTCCTCAGGGCGTATGTAACTTCCCCTGCGGTAAATAATATTCCTTCCATGATATTCCTCCTCTGAGAGAACCACACCCATATCTGTGGTTTTACCCTCTTGAATGGCAGCGGCAGATAAATCAATTCCGTGCTTTTCAAAATCGTACTTACAATATTGACCAAATAAGTCATCACCCATGGAGCCCATGAAGGCGCAGGACAACCCACACCTGGAGGCAGCCACCAGCCCGGTGGGAATTTTTCCGCCGGGCTGCCAGCTCGCGTCAACGACGCCCCGCGCCTCTTTGGGGGGGGGGGCACTTTCAATATGTGCGAGATAGTCGATACAAGGATGTCCAATTCCAATTACATCAAATTTTTTTTGCATACCTTTTCCTCCCAAAGATAAGAAATTACAGTTGATAGTGATTGGGATTTAATACTGCAATTTTCTTCTTTACGAAGTCAATACAAGGACGTTCAATTGCGCGAAGCGCTCTGTAATAACCACCGGGGTTAGCGTTTTCGTCAAAGACCTTCTTCATGGATTCATAGAAAGCATGCTGATATTCTGTTGCAATATTGAATTTGGACATACCGCATTTTACGGCTCTTGCCAGCTGCTCATCAGGAATACCGGAACCACCGTGCATAACCAGAGCAATGTCCAGTACCTCACGAAGTTTGGAAATACGGTCAAAGTCTAATTCCGGAGTGCGGATATAATTGCCGTGAGCGTTACCTACTGCGATTGCAAGAGAGTCCACCTGGGTGCGTGAGACGAACTCTACGGCCTGGTCGGGATTGGTGAAGAAATCCGTGTTGGATAAATCTTCCTCGTTTCCTGCACTTCCCACATGCCCCAGCTCAGCCTCTACGTCAACGCCCATAGCATGGGCATATTTGGTAAAATCAGCGGTGAGTTTGATATTTTCTTCAAAAGGAAGTCCGGAACCATCGATCATAACGGAAGGAAAGCCTGCAGCCAGTCCGGAAACGGCAATCTCAAAAGTTTTGGAATGATCCTGATGGACAGCGATGGGAACAGCAGCGCGCTGAGCCATTTGAATTGCCATGTTGGTGATGTCAGACAGGGGGGCATGTTCTGCAAAACCGGGATAATACTGAATAATCAAAGGCATGCGTGCTTCCTCGGCAGCCATGATTGCAAACTTGATACTGTTGTAGTCAAAAACGTTGATTGCGGGTACGCCGTATCCATTTTCCTCGGCATGTTTCAGGATGTCTTTTACTTTTGCAAGGGCCATTTGTGTAATCTCCTTTCATAAAACCCATTGGGTTGTTTCCTATTACCATATAGTTTTTTATCCTTTTTATTTACGCGCGGAAGAAGCTCTGGAACTGGGGAAGCTTGTACGCATAGTCTTTACTGATCTGGTCGATGGCATCGTAATCTTCTTTGCTGATTTCAAAGTTGGAGGCTTTTACGTTGTCCATTACCTGGGCGGGATTCTTCGCACCGACGATAGGAGCGGTGATTCCCGGAGTCTGCATGATGAAGCGGATGGAAAGCTGGGAAAGTGTTACGCCGTATTTCTCTGCAAAAGGACGAAGCTTTTCAACCACAGCAAGGGCACCTTCAAAATAAGGATGCTGGAAGATTGCAGCATGACTTCTGCCATCATTATCAGGGAAAGTGGTGTCGGCAGTAAATTTACCGGTCAGCAGACCCTGTGCAAGGGTGGAGTAGTTAATGATACCGATGTTGTTTTCCCTGCAATAATCCAGGCAGTCAAAATCCAGATATCTCCATAATAAATTGTAGCAGGGCTGGATGACATCGATTTCGCCATATTGTCTGGCTTCCATCAGCTGTTCTTTGCTGAAATTGGAAACACCGATGCAGCGGATCTTTCCTTCCTTCTTTAACTTCATTAATTCATCCATGGTGGCATCAATAGGATCGCCGGTATTGGACGGCCAATGAATAAAGTAGACATCCAGATAATCTGTCTCCAGATCTTTTAAACTCTGTTCAAAAGTAGGACGCACCTTTTCTCTGGCAAGACAGGAACGGGTTAATTTAGAAATGATAGTGAGCTTGTCACGGTCATATCCCTTTGTGGCCTGGGCAACTAACTGCTCGGAATGACCATTGCCGTATACAGGAGCTGTATCTAATGTGGTGATACCACAGTCGATTGCCTGACGGATAGCGGCGATGGATTGCTGATCCTGGGCGCCGGTGAAATAGGTGCCGCCGATTGCCCAACAGCCAAAGACCTGTTCGGAGACAAATACGTTGCTGGAACCAAGTTTGCGAGTATTCATTGTAAATTACCTCCCTTTTTGTTGTGAAAATGTATACGTTTACATTACAAAATACAGTATAGAGATGAAAAAATGAAAAGTCAATACTATACAATAGGAAATATGGGCAAAAATACACATTAAAACACATAAAAACGTATTTATTAACAACATAATACACAATTTGTTAAAAGTATATAAAAATAGCATGTGCATTTTGTATATGTTTAATTTGTGAAAACGATTGACATTTAATGCAAAACGAAATAGAATAATACTATCAACAGTGCAGCGGCACTACAAAGGAGGATAAGATATGAAGAAAAAAGTATTGGCAACATTGTTAACGTTTTCAATGGTTGCATCTCTGGCAGCTTGCGGAAACTCAGGTGCTTCTACAGCTGAAACCCCTTCAGCTGACAGTCAGACAACCGAGACAACCGAGACAACACAGGAGAGCACAGCGACAGAGGGCACCACAGATGCAAGCACTGCAGAGACTACCAATTATGGAGGAATCACCCTCACTTTTATGAATTCCAAACCGGAGATTTCCGATGCATTAGAAGAGGTTGCCACCACATGGGGCGATGCTCACGGCGTAACCTTCGAGTTTTATGATTCCAGCAATCCCAGTGATACCCTGGCACAAAAATATGCAGCAGGCGATGGACCTATCCTTGCAGTAGTAGATAGCGGAAATATCGTTGATATGGCAGAAGAGAAAATGCTTCCTTTAGACGGTGAGGAGTGGATTTCCCACACCACACTTGCTCAAGACCAGAACGGCAAGGTTTACGGCTGGCCGTTCACTGTAGAGAGCCAGTGTATTGTTGTAAACAAAACTGCAGTGGAAGAGACTCTGGGACATGAGTTTAACAAAGACGATTACAAGACCACAGAGCAGTTTGAAGCCCTGATGAAGGAATTAAGAGACAACGGCATGGAGAATCCTGTAGCAATGCTGTCTGAAGAGTGGTCTATGTGCGGACACCTGTTCTATCAGCAGTTCAACTTCCAGGATGGAACCGCTCAGGGCGCATTTGATTACATCGACAGAATCAAAGCTGGTGAAGATCCTATGGATGACCCTCTGTTCCAGAACCAGGTTGAAATCTACAGAATTCTTTCTGAGTACAACATCAACAAGGCAGATCCCCTGGCAGCAGTTTACGACTTAAACTGCACCTACTTAGCAGATGGCGATGCAGCTTTCATGCCGAACGGAACCTGGGTATGGCCTGACTTAAAAGAGTTAGTTGACGACTCCACCGAATTTGAAATTATGCCTTATCCTATTAATAATGAAGAGACCAATGGCCGTGTACAGGCTTCTGCAACCAAATGGATCGTTGTTGATAACACCATCGCTACCGATGACCAGAAAGCAGCAGCAAAAGAGTTCTTAAACTATCTTGCAATGGATGATCAGGGACAGAAGGATATCGTTGAGAAATGTGGTATCGTTTCTGCATTTGACAACAACCCTTATGCTCCTTCCGATCCTGTAAATACTTCCTTAGCAGTAGATTACATGTCCAAAGGACTGACTGTAAACATCTCTCCTTGCGGATTCCCTTCTGACCACAGAACTGTTATGGCTCCTTATGTACAGAAGTTAGTAACCGGTGTTGGCACTGCAAGAGAGTTAGCAGATGCAATGATTGAATACTGGGCAACTGCAGAACCTACTGGCAGATAAACGCTCATGATAAATGGGGCTGCTGCGGCAGCCCCCTTTTAAAATAAGGAGGTCTTGATTATGAACAAGAAGGAAAAGGCAAGCACAAAGATCGGACTGTTTACCATGTTTGCAGGTCCGTCCATGATTGCATTCACCTGTTTTGTCATCATTCCATTTATCTATGGACTTTATCTGACATTTACCAGCTGGGACGGATTCTCATCAGTAAAGCAATTTGTTGGTTTTCAGAACTATATTACCGTATTTCATGATAAGGAATTCTGGAGTTCTATTTTCCTGACTTTCCGATATGTAATTGCAGTAGTAGTCTTAGTCAATTTAACAGCATTTCTCCTGGCCGTATTATTGACCAGCCACATTAAAGGGGAGAATTTCCTGAGAGCCGGTTTCTTTACCCCCAACCTCATTGGCGGTATCGTATTAGGTTTCATCTGGCAGTTTATCTTTAACCGTGTACTTGTCACATTGCCTTTCATGCCGGATACTTCATTGTTAAGTGATCCCACGACTGCATTCTGGGCAATTGTTATCGTACAGACCTGGAAACAGTCAGGTTACATGATGTTGATTTATATTGCGGGACTTGTTGGAGTTTCCCAGGATTATATTGAGGCGGCGCGTATTGATGGCGCTACCAATAGACAGATTTTATGGAAAATTAGATTGCCACTCATGATGCAGTCCTTCACCATTTGTTTCTTCTTAACACTGTCATCTTCCTTCCAGGTATATGATCTGAACTTATCTTTGACAAATGGTGGCCCTTACGGTGCGACAAGAATGGCAGTTATGACAATATTTGAAAAAGCATTCACCTATCATAAGTACGGTGAAGGACAGGCAGAGGCTCTTGTGTTCTTCCTGATCATGCTTTGTGTTGCAGTTGCACAGCTTAAATTTACCAGTAAAAAGGAGGTTGAGGCATAATGCAAAAGACAGAAACAGCCGCCAGAGTTGGCGGAAAGAAAGTTGTTGTATGGGGTGCTGTTAAATCTATCGGTGCATTCCTGCTGTTCGTCCTGTACATGATTCCCTTTGCACTGGTGTTGATCAACTCTCTGAAACGTAAGGTGAGCATTATTAAATATCCCTTACAGCTGATTGATGAGAAGGGGTTACAATTTGAAAATTATCCCAAAGCATTTGTGGAGATGGGCTTCCTCAGAGCCTTTGGAAACTCCCTGTTTGTGGTTACTTTTTCTATCGCATTACTGGTCATCTTTTCTTCCATGTGTGCGTACATTCTGGTCCGTAAAAATTATCTGGCATGCAAAATCAGCTACTTACTGCTGATTTCCTACATGGTGATTCCTTTCCAGGTAATCATGATTCCGGTGCTTTCCATTTACGGAAGCGTATTCGGAATCTTAAATTCCAGAGTAACCCTGATTATCATGAACTTTGCATACGGAACCTGTTTTGCAACCTTCCTCTGTCACGGATTTATTAAATCCGGTATTCCTCTTTCTTTGGAAGAGGCAGCCTACATTGACGGAGCAAGTTCCCTGCAGACTTTCTTCTATATTGTATTCCCACTGTTAAAGCCCATTCTTGCAACCAACATGATTTTACAGACTTTGGGTTTGTGGAATGACTACCTGTTACCGAACCTGGTTTTGGGTAAAGAAAAGCTGCAGACTCTGCCTATCGTCATCCGGTCCTTCGTAGGAACCTTCTCCAGCGATTACAGCCTGATGATGGCAGCGTTGGTTATGTGTGTATTACCGGTTATTATCCTTTTCATTTTCCTGCAGAAATATATTGTTGCCGGAATTGTATCAGGCGCCGTAAAAGCCTAAAACCATGTGTGCTTTTCTCAATGGAATATGGTACTATGGTTATATAATAGGAAAATTGGGATGGGTTACCCAATGAGTATTCGTATGAGAGGACAAGGGTGATTATGGCAACGATCAAAGACGTAGCAAAATACGCGGGGGTATCGGTAGCAACCGTATCCCGCGTGTTAAATAAAAAAGAACCGCTGACGGAGAAAACCATCAAAAAGGTGGAGGACGCCATCGAGGCACTGGGGTATTACCCCAATATGTATGCAAGAACGTTGGTGGGAGGAAAGAATGACATCTTAGGTGTGATTTTATCCTCCTTCAATAATCCGTTCTTTGCGGAGCTTGCACAGGAACTGGAGGCAGCGGCGAAAGCGCGGGAATATAATATCCTGTTTACCGCAGCCGGTACTGATTTTAATGAAAAGATGGCAGCTACGGAGTATCTGCTTTCCAGACAGGTGGATGGAATTATTTTCAGCAGCTATGTGGATCCGGATAAGGAAGCAAAAATTCGTGAGCGGTGTAAAGTCCCTTTTGTGGAAATGCTGCATCCTCTTTCAGACACCTACAGTGTCTATTCCGATGATAAACAGGGAGGTATCCTTGCGGCAAGACACATGTATGCCAAAGGATGCAAAAAGCTTGTGCATATCAGTGCACAGACCACTGTTTACAAATATGCGGATGAACGTACTTATGCATTTGTACGGGAATGTGCAAACTTAGGAATTGACTGCCGGGTATACCAGAATGAATATGAGGTTACCAACCTGGCAGGAATTCGTGAATTGATTAATCGAATTTTTTATGAGAACAGAGATGTTGATGGAATGTTTTTGAGTAATGATATTCTGGCAACGCAATGTCTGGCTTATGCGTTGTCCCAGGGATATCGGATTCCTGATGACATTCGGATTATGGGTTACGACGGAATTTATATTACATCTCTGGTTTACCCTGCATTGACCACTGTTCAACAAAATTTTACCAAGCTGGCAGAATGCGCGGTAGATACGGCAATCAATCTGATTGAGGGAAAGGAGACTCCGAAAGAGATTCTGATTCCGGTGGAATTGATTGAGCGGAAAACCACGTAAAAACGTTTGGAGTCATAGTAGGACGCTGAACGAGGGGCGCAGAAGCTATGCGGAAATGAGGCGTACCATGAAGAAAAAAGTAAGTAACAAAATTATGTTGATTACCTATGCGGATTGCATGGGCAATAACCTGCACGATTTGGATTTTGTGTTGACCAAATATCTGAAAGATGCAGTATACGGATTGCATATTCTTCCCTTTTTCCCTTCTTCGGGAGACAGAGGATTTGCACCCATTACCTATGATGAGGTAGACCCTGCTTTCGGAAACTGGGATGATATCACCTCCCTGTCCGAGAGATATTATATGATGTGCGATTACATGATTAACCACATGTCCGCACAGAGTGCCATTTACAAGGATTTCATTGAGAAACACAACGATTCCAAGTACAAGGATTTCTTTATCCATTGGAATAAATTCTGGGACGGAGAGCCTTCCGAGGAGGATTTCGCAAAACTGTATCTGCGTAAAGAAACTCCTTACATTGAGGCAAAATTCAAGGATGGAACTACAGAGAAACTTTGGACCACCTTCAGTACCGAGCAGATCGATATTGACTGTCTTCATTCTGAGGAAGCGAAGAAATTCCTGCACACCCAGCTGCAGAATCTGGCGAAGAGAGGCATTTCCCTCATCCGTACCGATGCCATGGCATATGCAGCCAAGAGAAAAGGCACCAGCTGCTTTTTCGTAGAGCCGGAGATGTGGGATCTGATGAAACAATGCCAGGATGCCCTGAAAGGCACCGATGTAGAGGTATTACCGGAAATCCACGAGAATTACTTTATTCAGAAAAAGATGGAGGAAAAGGGTGTCTACACCTACGATTTCCAACTCCCCATGCTGATTCTCAATGCGGTATATTTCGGAAAATCCTTATATCTGAAGGATTGGATGAAACTCTGTCCCCGCAAGCAGTTCACCACACTGGATACCCACGATGGAATCGGTGTTGTGGATGTGCGTTATCTGATGCCGGACGAGGAAGTGTTAGAGACCAAGAGAAAGGTATTCGAGCAGAATCCCGACATCAACGAGCTGTACGCAGACCGCAAGCAGAAGGTAAATTTCTCTAAGTTTGACACTTATCAGATCACCTGTACTTATTACGATGCGCTTGGTTCTGATGACAACAGATATCTGATGGCGAGAGCCATTCAGTTCTTTACCCCCGGTATTCCCCAGGTTTACTATGTAGGCCTGTTTGCCGGAAGAAATGATTTCGATTTTTACCATGAGTCCAGACAGCCCCGTGATGTCAACCGTCATTACTACACGCTGGATGAGATTGAGGAGGAGTTCAAGCGCCCAGTTGTTCAGAAGATGAACTGGCTGATGCGGCTCCGTAACCTGCATCCCGCTTTTGATGGCGAATTTATCCTGTTGGATACCGATGAGCATACACTGGGAATCCGCTGGGAGAACAGCGACGATTATGCACAGTTAATGGTAGATTTTGAAACCCTGAAATACGAGATTAGCTACAGCCCCATTGACAACTTGGAAGAGGCATAACAGAAGGGCATAAGTTAATCATAGAAGCAACAGACGAAAAGTCATGTCCTTAGTGGCGTGGCTTTTTGTCGATTTGAATGGAGCGTTGTTATGGACAAGAAAAACACAACTATTTATCCCAAAGCACATTTTACCCCGCAGACTGGCTGGATGAACGATCCCAACGGTCTGGTTTGCCACGATGGGGTCTATGAACTCTATTATCAATATAATCCTTACGGTGTGGAATGGAATCACATTTCCTGGGGACATGCGAAAAGCACTGATTTGGTAAAGTGGGAATATCTGCCCACCACCATCACCCCGGATGAGGACGGCTACATGTTTTCTGGCTGCGGCATCCGCAACGACCATGGAATGCTGGGACTGCCAAAGGATACCCTGCTTTTCTTCTACACGGCAGCAGGACACATGTCACCGGAAAGCGCCGGAAAAGGCTTTAAGATTATGCTGGCAGTGAGCACCGATGGGGGCAGAACCTTAGAGAAAACCGGAAAGGTATTACTGGATTCCCCTGCCTGGGAAAATCGCGATCCCAAGGTTTTCTGGCACGAGGAGAGCAGTGCCTATATTCTGGTGTTATATCTGCATGGACAGGATTTTGGTATTTTCCGTTCGGAAAATCTGGAGCATTTTGAACTCACCGACCGCATTACTCTGGAGGGAGGCTATGAGTGCCCGGATTTATACCCTCTTCCCGTGGAGGATTCCCAGGAGAAAAAGTGGGTATTCTGGAGCGCGGACGGCTCCTACTATGTGGGAGATTTTGACGGCTATCATTTCAAACAGACTCAGGAACGCCGTTATGCTTACGGCACCCGCCATCCTCTGGCTTATGCGGCACAGACTTGGTCAGGAGCATCGGAGGACAGGGTAATCAGCGTGTCCTGGATTAAGAGTGTAAATGTAGCCGGTGTCTATTCCGGAGCCTACACCATGCCAAGAGAACTGGGACTGGTTCATGGTGTATTTCCTGTGGATGAAGAAAAGGAGCCTGCAGAGCAGTATCTGCTGACCAGTCGCCTTCCGGGAGAGATTGAGGAAAAACTGGAGCTGGTGGGAAACTTGGAAAAAGCGGGAGAAGAGCTGGCGGTGAAAGATGGAATGTATCGTTTTTCCATGGGTATCGTAAAAGATTTTACTATGGCACTGGAAGGAGAAAGCGGCGAGGCGCTGGGGATCTCCTACGACAGCGATCGTGGAAATCTTAAATTCTCCTATGGTATCAGTGGCGGGTTTTTGGGGGTCGGAGGGGGGGGCCGGGGGGCGGGGCCAGAGCGAGACGGCGGTGGTGCGCCTGCAGCAGCTGCCCGCCGACCCCGGGGCCGACACGGCAGAAAATATGGACCGTCTGGGGCTGCTGTCGGGGGAG
>USSP01000010.1 GCA_900557385.1 uncultured Lachnospiraceae bacterium | reverse complement strand
TTCGGCAGGAGCAGGACACGCTGTGGGAAGAGACGAGACGTCTGGTGAACCCCCACAAAGTGTATGTGGATTTATCCGACAAACTTTATCAAACCAAGATTGATCTGCTCAACGAGATGGGACAGGCGCGGGCACATCTGTAAGATGTGCCGGTATTTAAAAAGAGTGGAACGGCAGTCCTCTGCTTTCCACTCTTTTTCTATCGTTCCATGTTTTTATTGTTCCATTTGTCTGCCTAAAAATCCGGCGGCGGAAAGGATCAGCTTCTGCTCCACCTCTCCCATTTTGTTTCGGGGTTCCGATTCCAGCAGAACCACCGCTCCAATCACATCCCCTTCACTTAGAATCGGGGTAATTCCCTCATGAGCAAATTCTTCCGCAAGTTCATCACTGATGGGAATAAAACTTCTGTCTCCTTTCGAAGCCATCATCGTTTCCCGATTGTTCATTTTCTCCTCCAGGGCTTTGCCCACGGACTTATTCATATAATTTTTATATCCGCCGCTTACCGCGATAAACTGGTCACGGTCTGCAATCAAAGCCGCATGCCCGGATACCTGTGCCAGGCTTTCTGCGTACTGCTTCGCAAAGGTGGTCATTTCCCCGATGGGGGAATACTTCTTTAATATAATCTCGCCTTCATGGCTGGTAAAAATTTCTAACGGGTCTGACTCTCTGATACGCAGGGTTCTGCGGATTTCCTTGGGGATGACAATTCTCCCCAGGTCATCAATTCGGCGCACAATTCCTGTTGCTTTCATAATCTGTTTTTCCTCCAATTTCCAGTCTTATATCTGTAATCCGGCTGATCCATAGCGCTTTTCCTACACGGACATGATCATTTACAGATATGATTGATGGAGTTAGTATGTGGAAAATGTGGGGAATTATTCTTAATGATTGGTTAAAAAACTCTTTTTCAGATGCCCGTATTTACGGCATTTGCGAGAATTTGTTGCTAATTTGTTGCTAACTACTACCGATTAAGACCGACAAATTAAAGCACTTTTTTGAACGCCGCTCGCGTTGCAGGACCTACTTTTCCATCAGCTTTCAGTCCCAACACCGCCTGTGCCTGTTTGATGGCTGTTTCGTCTGCCTGTCCGATGTAGCCATTGATTCGTGCGCCGTCCGGCTTGCCGATGCTATCTAATAGCATACCAAATCTCCAAAGATACCACAATACCCAATTTGCACCCTCGCCAGTGCTGCCCAGCTTGATGGTGATGGTTGGTTCTTTATACGGACACTTGACTACGGGGATGTCAGCGGTAGAGGTCTGGGACTCTGTGTAGTACCAATCAGACAGATCCACCCTGCCATTGATGCCGGGAACCTGTCCACAGGATGTGAACTGCCAGCCGGCAATAGGCACTCCGGCAGGGAGATATTTTCCGGGTTCTCCGGGTGCTGTCTCCAGGACGCCGTATGTTTTGGTTTTGGGATAGCGTGCAAACCAGAACTCAATACCTGCAAGCTGTTTGATGTAGGGCTTGAGGTAGGATGTATAGAAGGAGGTACCGGTGTAGATTCCGAACCCCATTCCGGCAGCCTGTGCCGCTGTCTGGTAAATCTTGATGATGTCGACAATCCGGGATCCCAACCCCATCATAACCTTATCTTCAAGGTCGAGCCACATCTTGTCCACCATGCCCTTGCCAGTGCGAACATATGCCGCTGCTGCGGATTTTGCTTTCGCCGTGGTATTGGCATAACAATAAGTGTAACCGCCGATTACCTTGATTCCGGCACGGGTGCATCCATAGTAATGCTCTTTGAAGCGTTTGTCGGCGGATAAGGTCTTACCGATTACCTTAAGCACAACCTCATCCACTCCGGCAGCCTTAACAGCAGGATAGCTGGTGACCGCGTTCCATCCGCTTAAATCAATCACTCTCTTTTTCTGCATCGTTCTCCTCCTCTTCCTTCACAATGATTTTCCCCTCTGCCTGGGATCGCACATTCCGAATAAGTGGAATCATGAATGCAGGAATATTGGTTCCCATATCTTTCAGGTTCTCCAGAATGGAAATGAACTCGTTGCACACAATCCACACTGCAACCACGCATGCAACGGCAAACTGGAACGGCAGCGCAATCCCTAATGTTGCGCAGGAATACACAATCAATTCGTCCACCATCGCACCTACAAGCACCAGAATCCACATTCCTACCTTTTTCTTGATCCCCTTAATACTTCGGTAAGAACTGATCGTTCCATCCTCCCGGTGTTTTGCTGCCATCAATCCAGTAGCATAGTCGATGATATTGGCTGCCACCATCAACAGCACGGGAATGTACAGAATTCCCAGGATTGAAGATAGGAAACCCGATACTGCTGCTACCACTGCTTGAAATCTTTGATTTTTCATAGTGTCCTCCTTTTCTTTTTGTTACTTTAATTATAATTTGGTGCGCTTACGCTTTTGTGCCAAATAAAAAGAGCCAAACACATGGATTTCTCCACGCATTCGGCTCTTTGGCGCTCTTGCTTATGACTTAATTATAAAGTTGCTTTTCGTTGGCGTCAATATTACTTTTCGTTTGTACTTATTGGTTTTTATTATTTTATGTTGCATTAAAATAGCGAAAAATAATAATTTAAACATTGATATAGAAAACACAGCCAAAACACACATCAACACATGTTTTGAATTTAAAGCCAACAATCAAACAACGGGCACTCTAAAATTTTTAAAAGCAGGAAAATATTATATTAACTCACAAGGTGTAACCACTGATTTAACAGATAGCAATGATAAAAAAGTTGTTGATATAACAACTGATGATACTATCATAAATTGGAATGTAGTGTCGTCTAAAGGATATCTGGTTGTAGTAAAAGTAGGGTCATAAAATAAAGTGAAAAATCAAAGTACATTAACGCCATATATTTTTGCAGGAATCATATAATTATTGTTCTTATTCCTGTCAATGTATCCTGCGTCAAATTGTATACTTTTATTTGATGTAACTATAATGTTTCGAGTTGCTGAAGAACCACCAGCTTCGTAAAAACATCCTGCGCCACGTGTTTTAAAATATCCAGTAGCAATAGTATAGGTACTTTCAATAATAACGGTAGTTGCTATATTATCTCTAAGGTCATTCCTACCCCAAAATTCGATTAAATAATGGGTGTAGTTGTTTTCTTTAAAATTTACCGTTTGTGGTGTAAAATCTTTTGAGGTATCGGCGATGTTTTCCCATAAAAGTTCTGCCTTAGCACCACTAGAAAAAGGGAAAAATGTATCAGCACCTCGATTAGGGTCAGTATTGAACCCGTACTTTCCATCTTGGTAATCAAAAACAAATCGGGTATTATTCGCAGTTAAACTGTTGTTTAAATCATTATTTGCCTGCGAAATCCTCTCTTCCAAATCATTCATGCTGGCAGCATTAAACGCATCACCCTCCTGTGATACGGTGCCCTCTGCGCGGGCTACGGTTACCAGTTCGGTACTGCCGTCTGATTTGGTCAGTGTTCTCCGTGTGGGAAACTCTGTGATTCTATCTTTCCATGTCTTTTTCTGAAATGCCATAATAATTTCCTCTCTTTCTTCCTATTATAATAGCAATCCGGTTTCATCACCGGCATAAATCTCGTTTCCTGCGTAGTAGCTGAACTGTGAACTCACTACCTCATGTACATCTCCCAGTATCTTTTCCATGTCATTGAACTTCTGAAAGGTGTTGTAAGGAGCATCTGGCACTTCCGGGGTGTCTGCGTGGACAAAATACCCTTCCCGGATTGCTGTTACATTGGCTTTGAGGTCTGCCATATAGGACGCAGTCGGTATCTCCGGTACTGCTCCCACATGGCTTTCCTTGTCCAGTTCCAGTACATCAATCAGTATCTGGATATTATTCTCCATCCGCTCCAAATCGGTAGAATTTAAGCACCCTTTCAGTCCTGCCAGATACTCTGCTTTCTGCTCCTCAGTAAGACTGTACCACCCTGCAATCAATTCTTTTGCGTGGTCTACATCCTCTTGTGTCCGGTCTGTAACCGGCTCTATCCAGTCGTATGGATAACTGTATGTGCTAACCGCTGACCGGGCTTTCTTCCTTGCCACTGGTTTCCTCTTTTTGTAAAATGGATTGATAGGCTTTAAATTCATTATTAAATAATTCCCCCTCCTCCGGCGTACAGTTCTGTTCCGGTGTAATAACAATCGGTTACCACCACAGAATAGCCACGGCTCTTACTGCTTGCCAGGTTTCCACCAGACAGGTCAATGGTCTGACTTACCATGCCGGTGGTAGCCACATATCCATTGGTGTCGGCAATGTTACACCAGACACCTACACCTTCTCCCTCGTTGATGTACTCCATTGTCACGATTTGCCGGAGTTGGAGATAATTGAGGATGCTGTCAGCCACTGTCCGCGCCTGCTCTGCATTAAGTAGAGTAAGGCCGGAGTATTCCTTGATATTTGCCGTTTCTCCGGCATCCCGGACGGCTACCGATGCCCTTACCACACAATCCACGGCATCATAGGCGCGCCCGCTCAATACACACTCCCCGGCATTTTCCATCAGAATATCACAGTAATTTGCATGCGCGTTCTGTATGGTCCCTCCGGTGGCAGTCAATGAATCTGGCTTGTATGGCTCCGTGAATTCAATCCTGGTCACGCCTGCCGGTAAGGTATCATTGTAGATTTCTACAAGATCCTCGTCCGTATTCAAGGTATACCGGCTATAAGTAATCGCCACATCCGAAACATAATCATCCAGTTCCATTTCTGTCCCCATGAATTGACGGTCAAGCCCAATGGTTGAGGACACGGCGCGGTCTGGAATGTAAATCCGAATCGTATCACTTCTGCTATCGTCTGCCACGGCTCCTGTAGCGAAACATACCTGATGCAATGCTTCTCTGTGGCTCTGAATGGCAAGGTGACCACTCAATGGGATGGCAGACACTTCCTCGTCCACCTGGTATTTCGTAAGGCCTGCGGACTGCATGATAGCGTCAATTATCTGCCCCGCCGATACCCCGCTATAGATTTGCCCATCGTAGAAATTGGTCTTATCCAACAGTCCAATGGAATCCACCAGCGAAAAAGTAATCTCGTTATCCTTACTGCTCCACTTACTCACAAAGAAGGAACCACACTCAATCGTTTTCCCCTCAATTTCCTCCACAATCCGTAGCTGCTGGTCAGCTTGAATGGAAATCCATGCTCCGTTCTGGTTCTGGAGGTCAAAATCATTTTCCTCGTCAATAATGGAAATCTCCGCAGTGTTAATGGACAGGGTTTCGTTGGTAACATCTATTTCCTCTGTCATTTTCGCACTGATAATCAAATCGTCTCCCCAGTCGATTTCCACACCGTATTTGATATATTGCAGCTTAATGTATCGCTCCGGGAAGGCCGTTTTCACAAATTCGATCTCGACTCTGCCGTAATTCTTGACCTGCAGCTTGCAAAAACAGTCCAACGCATCCGGGTAGTAGGTTCTTGCCTGCAATTTCTCTCCGTATAGGTCATACCAGGTTATCATTAGTTCAGCTGGGTAGCTGTCACAGAAAAACAGCTTGATTCCTGCGGAGGTATGAGGACTTGTGAATGTTACCGTCAATTTGGGATTGGAATTAAAACCACCATTCACATTCGACTTTTCCACAGAAAAGAAACCAAAACTATCCGGTGCATCAGGGAACTCTGCCCTGGAACCGTCCAGCACAAACTGATTCAGTTCCAGCGTGCCGTAACTGCCACCCTCCGTCCTGTCTTTGAACAGTGCCAGGTTCCCAAATTCCATATTGTCCGAAGTGGTTACTGTCGCATCCCCAATCGCCGTCACATCCACAAATTCCATGTGAACAGCACAACTGCTATGTGGCATCGCTTATCACCTCTTTCTCGCCGGTTTTTTTGCAATAAATTTGCAGGCAAGGTTTCCAAAGTAGGAAATATCCTCCTCGATCTTCTTGGATTCATCAGACACCGAAGATATGTACCCACGAAACGTGTATGTTCCCCGGATATCCGGTACCTCAAAATCGTGATACTCCACCGGCTCCGTCAGCTTATCCCACAACTGTTTGTAGACAGCTAAATCATCAATGTCCCCGATGGATAGGGTGTAATTGTAATACACCCCAATAAGACTACGTTTCAAATCTCCATCACGTGTGCGCTTTGCGTATTGATCCAAAAACTCCGCATTACGCTTTAGGGAGATTAAGGGGATGTCAAAGTACATACCATCTATGTAGATGCCCTGTGTATATTTCTTTTCCATCTACTACCTCCCAAACGAATTACCAACGCGATCATTTTCCATCTCGATAACAGGTCTTAAAACGCGCCCCAGTTCTGCAAGAGAACCCCCAAACCGGATCACAGGCGTTCCGCCACCACCGCCATATTCATCTATCGCCTGACGGAATGCATCTATCATCGTGTCCAGAGGGGTCTCAATGTTGGTCTGTCCACGTGGCTGGTCTCCCAGAATTGCTGCAAAAGGCTGTCCACCGCGGATTACTGCACCGTTTGCGAGTTTCGGTAATTCTAATTGCCAGTCAATGTGAGGAATATTCAATCCGAAGGATTTACCGCCAATTTCCGGCACCCAGTCTGGTATCGCAAAAGATACCTTATTTAGCGTATCAATCAGCATATTCACGCCTTTAATCACACCGTTTACCATCGACTCAATCAGGGTAAGTAACGCATTTATAATGTTTGCTGTAAAATCCTTGACATCTTGCCATGCAGCCTCCCAGTCACCAGCAAATACATCTTTCATAAATTTTCCAAGGCTATTAAGCGCTCCCTTCAAATAGCCTAGCATCTTCTGTCCATTTCCCGTCCACTTAATCAGTGCTGCAAATATAGCGATAATCGCCATTACAGCACCCACAACAGCAGCAGCCGGAGCCCCGAATACCAAGAAGATTCCTACAAGTAAACCAACAGCACTAACCAAAAGCAATGTCATATTCTGTGCATTTAATCCATTTTCGTGGATATCTTTCAGTGCAAGAATTATTCCCGCTGCTCCTGCGATCAGCAACGCGATCCCTGCTGCCATCGGACCGAATAGAACAAATAGTCCCGCAACCACCAATGATACCCCTGCGATATATCCAATCAAGCCTCCCCAATCTACTCCGTTTTTCCACATGTTAATGTAGTTATATACTGCGAGAACAAGTCCCACGATAATCATTAACGCCGCAGCAATTTTCCCTAACAGCGGATGGGTCTGCATCAGACCGGATAAAAAGTTGATAATTGACCAGGTAAGCAGTCCAGCGCCAATCGTAAACACCAACGGAGCGATGATTTCTAGGATTTCCTTCACTTTTTCCAATGTCAGAAGAAACTCCGGGTCTATCTCTGCCTCCTCAAAAGCATCGGCTCCGGTAGCCTCTCCCCCTGCGGATGCTCCACCACCACTGTCCGTTTCTAATACATTTATTTCGTCAAAGGCTGCCAATGCTCCCTCTGCCGCGTCTGTGGCTGTCCCCAGGGACTTCGCATAGTCCACAACCTGTTTCTTCGCTTTGGTGTAGGTACTTTTTCCGCTGATTGCCGCCATAAACCGGGCAATCGCATCACAGGCAGTATTGAGTGCTGATACCAGCCGGGTAAGGTACGGGAGTGCCATTGTTACAATCGGTGAAAATGCCGTAGCCAGTCCGTTCTTAAGCTGGGCACTGGAGGACTTCAAAGCAGACATCTGGGCGTTGTAATTCTTGGAATACTGGGCAAGGTTTTTGAAACCGTCTTTCATGGATGTAATCATCGCATTGAATCCACGGCTAATTTGATTAAAAATGAATACACCGAGAACCAGGTTTTTGAATCTGGATGCAAGACTTTTGACTTTTCCAGAGGTTCTCTCCGTTTTTTGCCCCAATTCTTCCTGCTTTTTCACTAACATTTTCAGTTCGGATTTTGCTAAGGAAAGGTTGTTTGCTGCTTTGTTTATCTCGTCAGAGGATGCACCAATCGTGAAATCTTTTCCTGTGTCAACTAAGTCCTGCAATTCTCCCTCCATGTAAGGAAGAGAATTTCGCAGTTCCTCAATTTCACTTTCCATATTGAGCCACTTGGTACTTCTCTTGCTCCCCTTAAACTTTTCCTTGTCCTCCAAAAGCTTGTTGAGTCGTGCTCGCGTTTCATCGATTTGCTTTTGAACATCAAGATATTCCTGTGTAGGTATCTTTTTATTCTTAAGTTCGTCATATTTTTTTGTAAGGGTATCTACCTTATTAACTGCTTTATCGATTTGGATTTGCAGTTTCTGCATCTGGCTGGTTTCAACCTTGGTAGATACCCTGATTTCTGCATCATAACTTGACACCTTGATTTCCTCCCAAAAAGAGAAAGGCTACGAATTTGCTTTTCTCAATTCTTCAAATCTCTTTATTGCATTTTCTCTTTCTGCTCTCTGCTCTGGTGTTTCTTCCTGTTCTGCCTGCTCCAAAGCGTAAATGGCTTTTGATTCTTCCAGGGCTTTGACTTCTTCCTTACTCATTTTGGAATTTTTCTTTCTTACTCGTATATCAATGACTCTCGTAAAAGCACATTCATCAAGTGTCGTAAGAAGTCCCATAAATTCCCAATAATGAAGTGAGTCGATGGTATTTAGGTTAATACCATATTGTGACCGGAACGCACTGTACAATCTCCACTGGTCAATATCATAGTCAAGTACCCTTACTGTGTCCTTTGACCTTTTATGTCGGTCATGGTCCCACGCCGTCATATACCATTCAAGCGCCTCTGCTTGTTCTTCCGGTGGCAATATGGCTCCTGGAAAGAGTAGTCTCCCAGCGTGCATGATTCTTTCCGTTTTGGAAAGTTCCCTATCCTCAAGAATTTGGTGGATTTGAATTCCGATACGAAAATCAGAATCAATGGCATACCCCATCCAATCCGAGGGTAAAGGGTCAAGCATTACATTGTTCATACGCTACTTCCCCATGTATTCCTTAATCAATTCTTCTCTGCTCCGATAGCGGCTCCTTTTGCCACCTTTACGCTCCCGATTGTATTTCAATTCGATGCGCTTTTCTCTTTCAGAAAACAACTCATTGAGAATCGGAGTCATTTCATCCAGAAAATCATAAATGCATTCATCGTCCGGTACGAAACCAGGATTGATTTCATAGAATTTGTGGAAATATTTACGGATGGTGTTCTCACCAAATATGCCATCAATCCGATTCACTACCTCTTTGCAGGTTTCAGTCCGCAGAGAACTGCACCGTAAAAATTCGTCCACATCAACATCGACAATATCACCGTTCTCGTCACGGACTGCATAATCTTTGCTGTTCTTTTCCTGCTCTCTAAGATCGGCTTCTTTCTTTTCCAACCACTGCAACAGTTCCGCGAATCGATCAAAAATAGTAGCGTCCTTGACATTGATGTAAATAAAATCATCCTCGCTATTAAGAAATACCTTAGCAAGGCTATCTTCAGATTTGTTGTTTGTTCTAAACTCTCTCGCCATATTTTCCCTTTCTTCAAAGTAAGGGGAACACCCCACACGGATATTCCCCTATGTTTCTATTCTGCCGTGAACGCTTCTGATCCGCTCGTGATGTCAAAATTTCCCTGGATGCCATCACCAACACCGCCTAATGTCATTGCACTCACCAGTTCGGAACCGGCATCACCGCCGATAGAATCAAACTGATATGTACACTTTCTTTTCACTGCCGGATATTTTCCCCCAGTAGGAGTATCCAGCAAATTGATCCGCACATACTCACTGATCGCCTGGGATCCGGTGGGAAGAATCTTGATCTTCTCATTCATCCACTTTTGCAGATCGTCGCTGATATATTCCCTCTCCACACTGATGGAGGGAGTATAGGATTTCAGATTTGTAGTACCGTTCTTCTGATTGATGTACTGTTTTGTGTCAGATTCCGGATTGAATTCCTCTGTCAGGGAAGTAATTCCATCTCCCAACAGTGCCCATTTGGGCTCTTCTAATGTGCCAATATTGAAATAATGCCGAAGCACATCTCTCATTTCAGACATGCCTTAATCCTCCTTTTCATATTTAATTGCTACCGTCATCTGGTAGATGCTGTTGTTAGTTGTTGTGCTGCCGATGCAGAATGGCGTCGTTACAGACACGCTCTGTACAATGGCGTTTTCTATCTCAGGAAATGCCTTTGACTTGTCCTGCTCTTCCACCCATTTCTCCAGTGCTTCACCGAATCCATTGTTATCAATACGATCTGTGTTAGACTGGCTGGCAAGACGGGCTTGGAGTGTGTAATGATCTGTGATTACCTGTTTCCCGGAAAGATATTTTTTGACATTCCGTACCGGCTCTTTTACCACTGCATAGGACTCTACCTCTGCCGGTTGGATGTCGGTGTCTATTTTCCTCATCTTCCAGTAATCTGCAGGGTTGAATTTTTTCAACCATTTAATTACCGCTTCTGAAACCGTCATTTCTTTACAATCCTCCTTACCCCATCTTCAATTTCTTGCTGGCCGCCGTTCTGCATATACCGATCCGCCCAGTAACCGCCTCTTGTGGGTGCACCTTGGAAATTGTATTCCGGATGATAGTAATGCCGCCTTACATATGGAGTTTTCCATACCACATCCGTATCATTTTCAATATGACAGCTTTCAGCCAGTCTGCCTGGGTTCTCATACTTTTCAGCTTCATCAAAAGGTACAAATGGCTCCACCTTCTTCATAAATTCTTTGGTGACATATTGCTGTACCCTTCCTTTTTCTTCAAGTCCGAGAGCCTTTATACAGTCATCCAGATTAAATGTGCATACATAATCGTAATTGCTCACTTTCCCACCGCCTTAATTGTCTTAAGCCGTGGGCGGTTCTGGTTATCCGATACCGCCGTAACGGTGACCGCATACTGGAAATCGTTTTGCAGATCTGCAAGCCCGTACGCCCGGCTGATCTCCTGCTCCGTCTCTCCCAGAACAATCACATCCTGTCCGGCTTTTGGATTCAGCGTCCAGTATTCTCCTGCCTGCTCTGCTGTCAGCTTTGCGTACTGTGTAGGTGGCAGATAGGGCTTATTCCCATAGCTGCGCTGGAAATCAATGGTGATGCTCTCCATCTTGGTTTCCGTCTGAACATTGCCGGAAGTAGTAACCTCGGTCTTGTTATGGCTCCACTGTACGCCTTTTACTACTGACCGGAGCCAGGTTTCTTTTTCGGTATCTGGATCTCGATGGTAGTTGTATACCGTCATGGCATCTGTAAAAAGTACACTCATAGCGCACCCGCCAATCCCGTACCGGACAGCCCGGAACGAATCACGGAGGTAAGCTGCACTTCTTTCTCCTGTGCTGTGGTAACCTTGTAGGATTCCGAATACCCATCATTACTGACGGACGCAATACCGGTTCCCATGCCGGAGGACTCCTGCACACTCATCATGTTCACTAACTGGCAGAAGGTGTCTTGGATTTGCATATGGACCTGTTTCTGGAAATCCGTGGCCGTGTCCTCACTATAGGCATCCTCAAATTGCTTTGCCCTCATGTGAGTGATAGCGTTCAACTTGATTTCCGCCAACTTAGCCAATCGGTCAAACTCTTTTTCATCAGTGATATTGTTGTAAAGGGAGCAATACTGCTCCCACGTTATGTAAGACATATTGCTCCCTCTTTTTTACTGTGCAGGATTTGCTTTGCCTTTATCCTGCTGGTCTTTTTCCTGCACCTCTTTCAACTTTTTCTTGAGAGATACATTTTCCTTTTTCAGAGCATCAATCTTATCTTCGAGAGTGGCATTGCACTCCCGAAGTAATTCAACCTCTGATTTTTCGTCTTTGGTTGCTCCCATTCCTACAGTTCTCATAGTCCACCCCCTTACGCCTGATGGCTCAAATAGATACCGGCCAGCTTATTTTTGTAGACATCTACTAGGCCGTACTTGCGGTACTTGATGATGTCTGCGTCCGCATCCGGGTTAGCAGATGCCGGGATTACGTTAGACACTACGTGCTTATCGTGCTTGATGATGGCAGGCTTGTGCACGATCATGAAGTTGATGGGTTTTGCAGCTTCACGAACCATCTCGTAGTAAGAGGACATAGATTCGGAAGATGCACTGGATCCAGCAACAGGAGAGTACACTCCGCCGCTCTCGGTGTAATAGGTTTTTGTGGTTACCGGAGAAAGATCCTTGGTTTTCTCGTACTTTGCAGTACCTTTGCGGTAATGACCTGCTTCCTCACCAGGGGTCTTACCATCCAGTAGATCAATGGAAGTGTAAAAACGTGCCTGCGGTACGGCTTTCTTGACAGTGAAAGCTGCCAGGATCTCTTTGGATTTGTAAGTATCCATCATCATTAGAGAGTTTAGCAGATTCGCTGTTGCATACAGGATTCTTCCCTCTTCCGGTACTTCGTCATTATCCATAGTGTTTTTCGCTTCCAGAAGTTCTGCCAGGAATGCATCTGCGGTAGCAATGGTCTTTGCTTCGCCCTGGGAAATACCCTTGATTCCTGCCAGTGTTGCAAAAGTGAAAGCATCTGCTTCCGGTGCTACCTTGGTACGCATCAACTCTGCTCCGGCCATGCCAAATGCAAGGTTGTAGGTTTCCTGATTATCCATAGCATCCACAGCCAGCTTGGCACCACGGTCGTAGTTGTATTCAGTGGATACCCACTTGAAATCTACAGTACCCTGGGTGTAACCGCTGTTGCGGTCATAATCTCCCAGTCCAGTAACGGCAATCTGGGGATATACGATCTCTTTTGCGTTTGCTCCGGCTCTTACCATTGCAGGATCCCCAGACAGATCACTGGTAACAGATTCTCTCTGGTATACCTCGTCCAAAAGAGGTACATAGTTTTTGGCTAATACAATAGTGTTAGGCATTTAATTTTCCTCCCTTATTTTGCTTCTGTAACAGGCGGAAGTCCCATAGCCGCCCTCATGGCAGCATCATCTGCGCTAGGATCATTCTTTCTCACCTGTCCAATCAAATTTCCTGTTCCTACCGGATTGGGATCCGGCTCCCCGAAGAGCATCTTGCTATCTTCTTTCTCTGTCAGTGCCTTAAGGGCTGCCGCAATATCCTCTTTCTGGTTTTTGGATGCCTTTAAGGTGTCCACATCCAGCAAAGCGGTGATTGCCTTGGCATTCTTGCCTTTGACCGCTACAATGCTCTCCTTAAGAAGATCGTTGAAATCCCTGTCAGAAATCTCCTGTCGATGTGCTGCATCTTTGGTCTTGATATCATTTTCAAGATCTGTAATTTTCTTCTGTAATCCGCTTACATCCACATCCTTGAACTCTCCAAGATCATTTTTCAGACCAGAGATGGTCTTCTCCTGCGTGGCTGTTTTCTCTTTTTCCACGGTAAGGTCAGCCTGCGCTGTGTCCAATTCTTTTTTGACCGGATCATACTCGGTGTGATGCATGTCCAGTACCTTGTCGATCTGCTCCTTGGTCATTCCAAGGGCTTCTAAATCTTCTCTTTTCATTCTCTATCTCCTTTAACGATGATTTATTTAACGTGGGGGAATCACCCACAGATAATTGCGGTGGGAGGAATCGAACCCCCGCCCCTCTGGTAATAACCAGATGATCTGCCACTGATCTACCCCGCCTTGTGACAATAAAAAAGTGCCACGCAGTGATTCAATTAAGAATTCACTACTTGGCACTTAGGCTCTATTGTCAATACTGATTCAGTTTTACATCGTTTGCACCATCCTGGGAAATTTACCAACACGGTATCCCTTCGGACAACCTGCATGTGCGGATTTCCACAGTGAGGGCACTTCAACCAATAATGTCCTTTTGGTAGCATATTTAACCCTCCATAGGGATATTATATCAGAACTGGTGTTTTGTTTCAATACAATCCTCAAATTTTATACCATTTCCACAATCTTTCACTTCCCTTTTTGTGTTAGCCAACACCTCGCCTGGTACTCCCTCTGGATGAGCCGGACAAGATTTATTTTCAAAGCTATAATATTTGCACGAAAAACATACAGGAATTTTTATCATTTCTTCCAGACCTCCACATATCGGTTTACAAGCATAGCTGCATCTTTATTTACCCTACCTCCATTCCTTAGCTTCACAAAGGCTTCTGCTATTGTTTCTGTTCCATCTTTTGACTCCCAACTATACATGGAGACTCCATTTGTATATAAGGGATGTATGGTAGCTTCAAGTTCAAGGTATTCCTTTACTGTTTTGCATCCTTGAAATGTAATAACATGCGCCATTTCATGCCTTACGAAATCTTCGATAGTATTTCCGGCAAAATACCCGCTTGCCAATATTTTCTTTTGAAATTCCTTATTATACCAAAACGGTGAAGCATTGTTCAATATTAAACTGCTTCGATACATTTCACCGTCTTCCACAGCGTGAAAGAAAAGCGGTACATTAACGTATTTACTATCAACATAATTACCCACGCCAAAAGTGTCAAGTTTAATATCATACTCTTCCCCTAGCATAGATATTGTATCTTTAATTTTTTGAATATCCGCGCTGCTTATATGCGTGACATCTACATTCTTTTCAAACTTGACATTTTTTACCGAGCCAAAATCTATACGTTTTTCTTTTGGACTTTCTAAATTCTTGATTGGTGCAACCGATACTTCAAACCCGTTCCACGCCCTGGTCTTTTTCAAGTCCGCCGTGCCGCACTCATACCGCAGTCTGCTTGTCTTCTCCGGCACACCACAGGCATTGCAAAACTCTTTATACTCTGCCTTCTTGCTTTTGATTCTGGCATTTATCTCTATGGTGTCCATTCCCAGGGTAGCAAGTGCCTCCTTCTCCCGTTTCAATGCCCGGATATTTCGCTCCATTGCCCTCATTTTCTGCGTCATCGCATAATAATCGTAAGTCTTTCCGTTGATGGTAACAGGCTTGGGTTCCGGGCTATCCTTGGGAAAGCTGGATACTCCCTCAAACCATACATGATGATTGTGTCGGCAGTTATATCCATACAATCCGATAGGGTCATTCTCATGCGCTCCATCCACACTGTAACCAGTGGCTCTCCATAGATCTGTTATGTATTCCTGGCCGATACGTTTTGCCTCCTCCCGGTAGTCCTCTCCCTCCTTTATGTAGTATACTCTGCCCTGCCACTGTTCATGGTTGGCATGACCAGCTCCTGTGTTACGGGCTCCCCAGTGCTTAGACACATATACCAGATTCTCCCCGGTCTGCTCTATGTTTTGATCCTGTACCTTTCCGGCAAGCTGGTGGCACCCGGTACGCAATGCCCCGCGCACCGCTGTGTCAAGCTGCATGGAATAACCATTCGCGAAATCAATAGACCTCAATCCACTCTGGGAGAGGTCATGCACCACATCCCGCACAACCTTGTCCTGGGAAAATGTACCGGAGCATATCTTGACAACTGCCTTGTCTAATTCTCGGCGGTAGGCGTTCTCTATGCCCTCATATCCACTCATTACCTTAAAGCCGGTAGATTGTGTCATGTTCTTAAGTTCTCCGGCTGTTTGCACCGAAAACGCGGTCACAAGCTGCTGCAGAAAAGAGTTGTCAGTCAGGTCCTTTCCGGCACTCTTCCAGACAGACAAGTCGTAAATCCATGACATATTGCCAGCGTTGGCTACAATCTCGTCATTGGCTTTATAGGCTTCTTTGGTGATCTGATTGATTGTTTTTCTGATCTCACACTTGTATTCCAATGTATTCTTCGCAACAGCCTTGCGGTACGCTGGATCACTGGTCAGCAGTTTCATTGCTTCCTTTCGGATTCTGGCCGGACTGTACCCCAGCTGTTCCATAGACATTGCCTGTAGTTCCGCAGTGCGTGTGTAAGTCAGTGTTTTGGAGATACGCCGTGCGATGTCCACGATGACCTCATGCTCCAGATATTGGAACAGTGGCGTTAAAGCATCCGCTATGATTTCTAACTGTTGTTCTGACAGCATTACTCATCACCCTCTCCATCGGTGTCCGGTACTTCCTGCTCCTGTGTTGATTCCACCAGTTTCCGTGCCTCCTCCTCGGTAAGACTGTAGGCATCCATCAAGTACCACACGGCCAATTCTGGGATGTCAAAAGAAAGCGCATCGTTACGTTTCCGTTCCAGTTCTGCCTCGCGGTCTGTGATATAGGAATCATCAAATTCCACATTCACATCTGCTCCAAGATCCCAGCTGCCGCCCTGAAATGTATTGGCAAACCACAGGACGGCTTTTACGATGTCCTGTATGTACCGTTTTGCAGCCTGCCGCTGCCGGTTCAGCTCCTG
>USSP01000009.1 GCA_900557385.1 uncultured Lachnospiraceae bacterium | reverse complement strand
GCAGCTTCGCAAATACTGCCCGGTCAATTTTCATGGGAATATGTCTGTCATTAAAAATAATACAATGTTCATTATAATAAACATAGGGCGAATATTGCAGATTGTAGGGCTCTCCACACAGCGTAAGCGGGATAATTCTGTGATTCTGTCTCGCCGGATGGGAAAGATTACCGGCATAACCTTCATTTTCCTTACAGAGCAGGCAACTGGGATAGCCGGACTTCTTCGCTTGTCCCGCTTTTGCAATATCCCTGGGGTCTTTTTCCGGCTTGGATAAATTAATGGTGATATCAATGGCACCAAATTCTGTATCCGTCACCCATTTCTCATCTCTGGCGATTCTGTCCTTTCGGATATAATTGGTCGCCTGACTGAAATGGTAATAATAGTCGGTGGCTTCCTTGGGAGAAATTTCATATTTCTCTGCAAAGTTTTTCCGAACCACGCTGGGAGGCGGTGTGAGAAGTCCCATAATACGGGTATCAAACAAATCCCGCAGGGTAATGGTGTCCTCCTCCAGAATTCCCTGATTCACTGCATAGTCCAACAGATCGTCCAGAATCTGGGAAAGTTCCCTGGGCTCCGTTTTTTCCTCCGGTTCTGTATATTCGTTTTGCTGAAATAATTCCAGCAGAGAATTGGTGACAAAAATTTCATCTGCAGGATCTACCAGACCGTTCTGCAGTCCATACATTACCAGTTCACAAATCAGTTTATCAATCATAAAACCTTCACCCCTCCGTATTTACGAATTTTCAGCACGTTACAGGTACCCTTTCCGAAAACTTTTTCCATTGTCTCCTTATATCGGCTTACCTGTTCATTGGGAACAAACGCCTGAATCGTTCCTGCAAAACCGCCACCGTGAACACGACTGGCTCCTTTCCCCTCCAGAACCATATCACTCACTGCCAGTGCAACAGACACATTCTGATGCTGCACATCATGGTTAACATAAACATTCTGCAAATATTTATAAGAGGAATCACCTGACTCCTTTACCAGCTTCAAAAACTCCGCAAAGCGATCCTGCTGTAAAGCAGCTGCTTCTTTCTGCACACGTTCATTCTCACATACATAATGGAGGGCACGGAGTGCGGCGCGATCCCCTGCCTTTTCCCGGATTTCCGGCAGTTTGGAGAGAACTTCTTCTTTCGAAGTCTGTCCCAGCACCTCTTTTCCAAGGCAGCTGGCAGCCTGTCTCATCTCCGTGGGAATCGCTGCATAGTCTGCAGTCAGATCCGCATGGGAGCCTTTGGTATCGGTGATGCAGAGACTGTAGCCATGGGAGTCCAGATCAAATTCGATACGCTCTACCACCGGCTCTGCAGGGTTTGCAAAATTGATGTGGGAAAGGCTCCCCACGGAACATGCCATCTGATCCATTAAACCACAGGGTTTGCCAAAGTAGACATTTTCTGCATACTGTCCGATGATGGCAATCTCGATAGGAGAGATTTTCCCCTCATTATAAAGATAAGATACCACTGTTCCAACAATGGTCTCAAAAGATGCAGAAGAGGACAAGCCTGCTCCAATCAGCACATCACTGGTCATATATGCCTGAAAACCGCCAATCTTGTGGCCGTTTTCCTTAATTTTAGCCAGGACTCCGCGAATCAGTGCAGCGGTAGTTCCCTCCTCTTCTTCTTTTTTCTCCAGTTCATTCAGAGAAACGGTAACCATCTCGTAACCTTCTGAGACAACTTTTACAAAGGGCTCTTCTGTCTTTTTTACAATGGCAATGGTGTCATTGTTGATGGAGGCAGCCAGTACTTCTCCATGCTGATGATCCGTATGGTTTCCCCCGATCTCACTTCTGCCCGGTGCACTGTAGATTTCCACATCTTCTGCGCCGAATTTCTCAATATACTGTCGGATCGCCCTGCTATAACGGGTTTTCTCGTAGCTGATTTTACTTTCATCCACATAGATGTCCTTTAATTTGTCATCATATGCACCATTCTCAATCAAATCCAAAATCTCATTTGTCTTCATAGCTTATGTCTCCTTTTTCACTTATGCCTCAAAATCCAGGCAGGAACGAATTGCGGTGTAAGGGCGGACTTTTCCATTTGCCACTGCCACATGGGCAGGGTGAACTGCATAGCCTTTCAATGCCTCTTCATTTTCAAAGGAACTATCCAGCATCAGATCCGCATTGGAACTGGGAAGTCCCTCTGTCACGACTTTGATATCCAAAAGTCCCGGAATCTGTCCGGCCAGACCTTCCAGCCCCTCCTTAATTGCAGCTTTGATCTCCCTTTTCTGCTCCGGTGTATATTCTTCCTTCAACGTCCATACAATAATATGTTTGACCATCCACTCGTCCTCCTTATGCTTTCTGTGTCTTTCATCCTAGCATATTTGTGTCGTCGGCACAATCTCCTGGTCGATAATTTTCTGAAACGTAAAATCCATTCTGTAGAACCCTTTTACTGGCCATTAAAATAGTTGATTCCGTCATTGGGATTGAAGTAGGTGCGAATATAGCCATCGGTGGATACAATCACGAATTCATTGGTTGCCTCCAGATAATAAACGCCATCTCCATCCTCCGCTTCTGTTTTGTAGAGGGCATCACTGTTTGCAACTACGGCTGCTGCAGCCTCTTCATAGGCTTCCGGGGAGTCAAAGCCCATTTCGATGCCGTGTTTTTCGTAATGTTCTTCCAGGAGTTTATCATTTCGGAAGGTAAGAGATGCTGCGGAATCCTCCGGGATTTTCTGGGACTGGGAGGATCCTTCATTTGAAACAGTGGTCTCCGTTTCTTCTACCGGAGAAGAGCCTTCCCAGAGTTCCGTTGATTCTACTGTAGCAACTGTTTCCAGATCATCTGCGCTTTTTCCGGTAGGTTCATTTTGTCCTGGATTGCCAAAAATTTAAATACAGGCAGCCACCGCCAGAACGATCAGCAGCCATATCAGGGTGCGTTTGTTACTATTTTGATTATTGTTTTTCATTTTCCTATTCCTCTTCTGTTTTCGTATATGTACTTAATTATATAGAAACATACTTTTCTGTTCAAGAACATAACGAGAGACAGGTGATTTGGAAATGATTTTAAGGCTGGTTTTAGAGGGCGACCCATAAGAAGCTATAAATCTCGCCCTTATAGGTCGTTTTTTGACAATTTCCTGCATTTTCAACCTATAAGAATCTGCAACACCTTCTTCTTATAGGTCGAATTTCTATTTTTCAGTCCAAAACAAGGCAAAATGAACCTATAAGAGATATGCAAACACATATTTTATAGGTCACTCGGTGTTTTCCCACATCGTTTAAAACCTATAGAAACAGCAGCGAGGTCACTTTTATAGGTTTCCTTGTTAAGCTGGGGCGATCACACCTGGCTCATGTTCTTAAGGAATGTCAATGGAGTCATGTGGTATTTTTTTTTGAAGGCACGATGAAAGTAAGAAAGGTTGTGGAAGCCCACCGAGAGGGAAATATCCAGAATAGAGGTGTTTCCTTCCTTAAAAAGTTCCACCGCTTTTTCCAGGCGCAGGCTGACGATGTACTCCACGCAGGTCATGTTCATGTGCTTTTTGAAAAACCGCATGAAATAATAGTCGCTGAAATGGCAAAGCTTAGCCAATTCAGAAATGGAAAGGGGTTCTGTATAATGAAGTTCAATGTAGTCCAGTACCTGTTTTAATTTTTCGGAGGTTTTCCCTAAATCCGGGGAAGTATTTTTCTCGCTGTATGGTAGTAGTAAGGAGAAAATCTGTAGGAGCAAAGCTTTCAACGCAAGTTCATAGCCAGTCGGCTTTTCTTCATAAAGGATGTGGGTCTGATGAAAAATTTCCAGGAGGGCAGGATAAACAGGATGACCCTTCGAGATAAGACAAGGCAGAATAATCTCTCGGTCCATAATGGGCTTGAAATATCGGATGGAGCAGACATCTGCAGAATTACCACCCAGGAAGTTCATATGAAACACATAGGTTTCCGATACTGCTTTTTCCTCCGGATCTGCCGTGATGGAATGAAGTAACAGTGGCGAAATCAACAGTAAATCCCCCGCCTGCACTGCATAGTCCACCAAATCAATATGGTAAAGACACGTGCCCCCGGTAATCAATGTAAACTCCGCTTCCTCATGCCAGTGGGTCGTGACTACCTGCCCCGGTTCCGTCAGATTTGTGATGTATTTCTGTATGGGAAAAGTAGTCTCTCCGTGTTTTGCATTTTCCTTTTGTTCCAGAGCCAGGGTATGAAGATATTTCACAGACTTTTCCTCCTACGGTTTCCGAATTCATAAAGCTACTGCCCTGCATTTTTCAAAAGAGCATAATTATGTCATAACAAGCAAGTATATTGCAAGAAATCTTTACATTTTCATTCTATAATGACAGCATAATACAACAACCACAAAGACTCAAGTACTTGAAGAATATACTGCACAGAAAGGAATCTTACTGTTCACTCGTGCCTCGTTCCAGCAACAATTCGCAGCCCTAATGAAAGTTTTGCTCCGCAAAAAGCGGGCTGCTCACACTTGATTCAAATTCTTACGCAGCAAAACAGCAAGTGTTTTGCCGCTGCCTGAACAGTAACGATTTAACATCCATAAAAGGGGAAAGGAAACTCTATGAGACTGGTACATTTGTCGGACCTACATCTTGGAAAAAGAGTGTACGAATATTCCATGTTGGAAGATCAGCGGTACATTTTGCAGGAGATTCTGGAAATTATCGATGAGGAAAAGCCGGATGGTGTGTTGCTGGCGGGAGATATCTATGACAAGCAGATGCCTTCCATAGAGGCGGTGAGGCTGTTTGATTATTTTCTGGAACAATTGGTACAGCGGAAACAAAAGGTGTTTATCATTGGGGGAAACCATGATTCCATTGACCGGATTTCCTTTGCTTCGCCTCTTTTGCAGAAAAGTGAGGTATACATTGCCCGGGCTTATGATGGGAAAACAAACCCCATTGTGCTGGAGGATGACTACGGCAGTTGTAATTTGTACTTGCTTCCTTTTGTGAAACCGGTGCAGGTGGCACAGCTTTTCCCGGAGGAGAAAATTAAGTCTTATACCGATGCGGTAGGTGTGGCAATCCGGCAGATGCAGATGGATTACAGTAAACGGAATGTATTGGTGATGCATCAGTATGTGGCAGGAGCGTCCCGGTGTGAGTCAGAAGAAACCAGCATCGGAGGGCTGGATGATGTGAGTGCCGATGTGCTTTGTGGGATTGACTATGTGGCAATGGGGCATATCCATAATCCCCAGAAGGTAGGGAAAGAGACCGTTCGTTATTGCGGTACTCCTTTGAAATACTCCTTTTCCGAAGTGCATCATCAAAAAAGTGTGACCATTGTAGAATTGAGAGAAAAGGAAAACGTGGAAATTCGTACCATTCCTTTGAATCCTCTCCGGGATTTTTATGAGATTCGCGGAACTTATGAGGAACTGACAGCCCGTTCTTATTATGAAGGCAAGCCGTTCTGGCAGGGATATTTAAGAGTAATTCTGACGGATGAGGAGGATGTGCCGGAGGCAATGGGAAAACTGCGGGCAATCTATCCTTATATTATGCGGATGGAATATGACAACCGCCGAACCAGAACCGTGTCGGAAATCGGAGTATCAGAGCAGATTGAGGAAAAGACACCGCGGCAGCTTTTTGATGAACTGTTTCAGATGCAGAATGGCGGTGAGATGTCGGAAGAGCAGGGAGCCTTGGTGGACGACCTCATTGAGCAGATTTGGGGAGGAACAGCGTGAGACCGATTCGACTGAAAATGGCAGCCTTTGGACCTTATGCCGGGGTGGAAACTATTGAGATGGAGCGATTAGGCACGGATGGAATCTATCTGATTACAGGAGATACCGGTGCAGGTAAGACCACGATTTTTGATGCCATCACCTTTGCACTATTCGGGTGTGCCAGCGGAGCAGAACGTACAGGGAGCATGATGCGTTCCAACTATGCATTACCGGAGACACCCACGGAGGTGGAACTGGAATTTCTTTATCAGGGAAAAAAATACCGGGTACGGCGAAATCCGGAATATACACGTCCTAAGACGAGGGGAGAGGGAACCACAAAGCAGAGCGCTGACGCAGCCTTTTTTCTGCCGGATGGAAGGACTGTGACAGGGGTACAGAATGTCACGGCAAAGGTGGAGGAAATCCTTGGAGTCAATTATAACCAGTTTTCCAGGATTGTGATGATTGCCCAGGGAGCGTTTCAAAAGTTCCTTTTTGCGGACACGACTCAGCGTCACGATATTTTCCGCCGCATTTTCCGAACGGAGAATTATGAAACGCTACAGCTTCAGTTGAAACTTCTTCTCCAAAGAGCAGAAGGAGAACGGCTGTCTTATCGTGACAGCATCCGGCAATATATCCAGGATATGGTATGTGAAGAGGACAGTCCCTTTGCCCCGGAAATAAAAAGAAGTAAAGAAGGACAGTTGGAAGTGACTGATACAGTCAATGTACTGCAGCGTTTCATTACCGTTGACCAGAAGAAATTGCAGGAGTTGGAGAAAACACTGGAAAAAGTGCAGCAGGAAATGGTCAGTTATAAAGAACAGCTGGTAAAAGCAGAGGAAATACAGAAGGTCAGGAAACGGCTGGAGACAGATATATCCCAGAGGGAGAAACTGAAAGAGGAACTGGCACAGCTTTCTTTTGAAGTGGAACAACAAAGAGCACTGGAGCCGGAACGGAAAAGACTGGGAGAAAAAATAACCCTTCTCCAGGAAAAACTCCATGACTACGAAACACTGGAACAGCAGGAAAGTGAAATCCGACAGCATCGGAAAGAATTGGAGAAAGTGACCAGACGGGAAGAACAGGAAAAGGAACAGCAGCTTAAATGGCAGGAAGCCCGGGAAAAGCTATGTCAGGAACTGGAGACACTCTCAAAAATTGATGCAGATGAGGGACAGCTGAAGCTGACTTTACAGAGCTTTACAGAGAGAAGGAGTAATCTTCTGACACTGCAGGAGCAGTGCCGTTTAGCCGTAAAATTGGAAAAACAGTGGGAGCAGGAAAAACAGGAACTGGAACAGGCATTGCAGAACTACGAACATCAGAATCAGAAGTATATCCAGGATTACCGGTTTTATATCAATGAGCAGGCTGGGATTCTTGCAATGGGTTTAGCGGAAGGAGAACCCTGCCCTGTCTGTGGCTCTGCCCATCATCCACAGCTGGCAGTGGTGGCGGGAAATGCTCCTTCCGGGGAGGCACTGGAGCAGGAGAAACAGGAAGCGGAGCGGCTTAACGGAGTCGTTCAAAAGGAAAGCGAGAGGGCTGCCGGGTTAAAGGGAAAGCTGGAGACCGTGAAAAAACAAATCGGGGAAAAGGCAGAGGAACTGGAGTTCCTTTCTGATAAGAAAAGCAGGGGAGAAAACAGTTCGGTATTGGAGGAAGCCTTGCAGAAGGAGGTGCAAACCCTTACAGAACGTATACAGGCTTTAGAGGAGGAACTTCAACGGCTGCAGAGTCAGAAAAAGCGTAAGGTCAATCTGGAGGAACAGGAAGCGCAGCTTTCCCAACAACTGGAACAGGTTCAGCGTACCCTTGTGGAACTTTCAACACAGAAGGCGGGCGTTACCGCAACTATTTGTTCAGAAAAAAAGCATGTGAAGGAAAGAAGGAAAACGCTTTTCTTTGCCACCAGACAGGAAGCGGTCGATGCTTTGGAATCCCAGAAAAAGGAACAACAGAAGCTGCAGCTGGTGTATGATACAGCAGTCCAGCAGCAAAAAGACTGTGAAAAGAATCTCCATGCAGTTTCCACAAGAGTGGCAGCTTATGAAGAACAGCCTTCTTCCATGGGAAAAATTGATGTGGAGCAGTGCCGGAAAGAAATAGCAGCGCGGGAAAACCGGAAAAAGGAACTGACGCCGGGACGGGATGAAGTGTTAGCCCGTCTGTCTGTGAATCGGAATTCTTTTGTTAAAATAAACGAAGAAAAGGGAAAACTGGAGCAGCTGGAAACAAAGTGCAGGCAACTGCGAACCCTATCGGACACTGCCAATGCTGCTTTGCCCGGCAAAGAGAAAATCAAACTGGAAACTTATGTGCAGATGGCATATTTTGATCGGATACTTGCCGGAGCCAATGTTCGGCTGATGATGATGACGAATGGTCAGTACGAACTCCGGCGCCGACAGGAAAATACCAATCGTAAGTCGGAGGTTGGCCTGGATCTGGATGTGGTGGATCATTATAACGGAGGTATCCGGGATGTAAAATCCCTTTCCGGGGGCGAGTCTTTTAAAGCTTCTCTTGCACTGGCACTGGGAGTGTCGGACGAGATGCAGGCAGCTGCAGGAGGGATACGGTTTGACACAATGTTCATTGATGAGGGGTTTGGTTCCCTGGATGAAGAATCCCTGCAACAGGCCATTCATGTTCTCCATCAGTTAAGCGGCGGTGGACGACTGGTTGGAATTATTTCCCATGTGGCAGAATTGCAGCAGACCATGGAAAAACAAATCGTTGTTTATAAAGACCGTGTCCGGGGAAGCCATACAAAAATTGTTTCTATATAGGACAAAGTTATTTAATGTTTTATGAAGATTGCAGAGTTTTTGTCTTATTTGGTTGACAAAAAAATATAGAATAGGTAAACTGAGAACAAAGGTAAAATCCTGAAAGGAGTATAGCTATGAGGAAGTTCATGAAAAAAATGTTAGCGCTGGCTTTAGCGGTTGGATTATGTTTGACCTGCTTCCAGCCTATGACAGCAAAGGCAGATAATTTACCTGTTTCAAAAGTAGGTGGTCCTTGGACTGTAGCGGAAGGGGTTACAGCAAATGTACAGAATGGTATTCTGTATATCAAAGGGACTGGCGAAGTGCCTGATTATACAGTTTCCACCCTTTATAAACGTCCCTGGGATGGTTGTATTTTTGAGTCCGTAATCATTGAGCCCGGTATTACCCGGTTGGGAAGTTACGCTCTGTACGGTTATAAGAGACTGCAGTATGTTACCGTTCCCAGTACTACTTTTATTCAGGATAGCACCACTCTGGGAGCTATTGTAAACGACGCACATATCCGTATCACAGGTACACAGGTAGCAGAAACGACAATCGGAGCAATTCCGTTTACCAGTGCTATGAGTATTGTGAGAGATGCACAGGATCATCCGGGCTATATGTATCTGATTGATTACAGCTATGGCTGGAAAGCGTTATTAATGACTATGGATTATCCTGCATTGACCAATATTTACTATGCAAATGATGAAGCTGTATTTAAGAATCGTGAGAGTTATCGAGATGCGCAGTTCTATAATGCAGATAAATATGTTTCTCCTTTGAAGTATACTCCCGGGCAGACAGGTGTCAGTGTGAAAGCTAAGAGAAAGGTTCAGGGATATTATTTATATCAGCATCTTTCTAATTTCCTTACCATTGTAAATCCCGGATATACTTGGGGAACTGCATATAGTGTCGAAGCCGTAGGTACCAACGGTAAAACTGTGCAGCAGTTTGATTCTGTAAAGACTTTCACTTTTAATATCCCGGCTGATTTACAGAAGGCAGGAAGAACATTCCGTGTCATGATGTTAGTAAGCAATGCAACGGGTGAGGTTATTACTTTTGATGACCTGGATGTAAGCAATACTACAATTACCTTCCAGACAGATAAAGTAGGTACAACATACGCTTTGATTTATCAGGATGCCAATACTTTTGGTCTGGCACAATAAAGACAAAAAAATAAAATACAAAAGAGAAAGAAGAGCGAGGGACGGGTTACACAGTCCCTCGCTCTTAGTGAGAAAAGAAATATGAGTATCAATATCATGAAACGCCCCGGAAGAAATGAGGCATGCTGGTGCGGAAGTGGCAGAAAGTATAAGCAGTGCCATGAAGCATTGGACGACAAAATTTTGATGTATCAGAGACAAGGGCATATTGTTCCCGACCATGAAATGATCAAAAATCCGGAGCAGATCCAGGGAATCCGGGACAGCGCGAAGATTAACTGTGCGGTGCTGGATGCTGTGGCAGAGAAAATCTGCATTGGTATGCCCACGGAAGACATTGACCGGATTGTGGCAGAAACGACGAAGGCGATGGGAGGCATTCCTGCACCTTTAAATTACGAAGGATATCCGAAGAGTGTCTGTACTTCTGTTAATGACCAGGTATGCCACGGCATTCCAAGCACCGAAGATATTTTAAAGGATGGAGATATTGTAAACGTAGATTGCTCTACCATTTATAAAGGCTATTTTTCCGATTCTTCCAGAATGTTTTGCTTAGGAAAGGTATCGGAAGAAGACCAGAAATTAGTTCGTGTGGCAAAAGAGTGCATGGAACTGGGAATTAAGGAGGCAAAGCCCTGGGGATTTTTAGGGGATATTGCGCAAGTGATCAATGACCATGCCATGGAGAATGGATATTCCGTTGTCCGGGAAATCGGCGGACATGGGGTAGGCATTGAATTCCATGAAGAGCCATGGGTCAGCTATGTAACCAAACGGGGAACGGAAATGCTCCTGGTGCCCGGCATGGTATTTACCATTGAACCCATGATCAATGCAGGCAGACATGACATTTATGTGGATGATACAAACGACTGGACGGTTTACACCGAAGATGGTAAAAAATCCGCACAGTGGGAAGTGACCATTGCCATTACAGAGGATGGCAACGAAGTGATTTCCTGGTAGAAGATGTCACTTGACGGACGCCCACTTTTGATTCTCTAATAAGCTTTGACAACCAGCCCACGGGCGAGAAATCTGATTTGCGATGAATGACTGTAGAAAAACGCCGGTACTTAGGTGCGGTATTTTCGCACCTTATGTTCCGTTGCGATTTTTCTCCAAACGAAAGTGTGCCATGAATGCAAACGGATAGCGATGCAGCAGGCGTCCGTCAGACAACATTTTGTAAAGGAATTCCGACACAGCCGATTAAATCAAATACCTCAGTTTTCAAGAAACTCCGTGTATATTTCCCCCATCTATGCTATGCTCTTATTAAATCCCTACGAATAAGAAAGCGAGACTCCTAATGAAACGAAAACTACTTTCCGCATTTCTTTTGACTTCCCTGTTGATGATAGGCGGCTGTGGAAAACAGGATAACACAAGAGAATTTGAGGAACAGCCCCAAAGCTATACCGAGATTGCAGAGAAATTAAAGAATTTCGGCATCACCGGAATCACAGACGAACTCATTCAAAACCTGGAATCAGACTACGCCCAATTACCTCCCGATGTGGAATTTGATAAGACAGCTAACCTGCTGACGGCAGTAGGAGCGGGAACCTTCAATGCGGCAACAGGAACATGGACACCGGCAACTAATGGCGTGTATTGCTTTGATATCGAGATTTATAATCTTACCACTATGTACACCGATTTCCTTCTGGGTGTTTCCTCCCTGGACAAAGAAGAGCTGAATTTCCAGAACATCACCGAAGATACCAGCCAGGTAAACTGGGAAGAGGGAACCGGAAAAAGGACAGTTTCCTTTACCTGGAATGGAAAAAGCTATTCGCTGGAGGCAGAAATGCACAACGACTGGTTTGACGCAGGCGTTGCCAACGAACTTGGCAAAATCATCAAGGAAAACAGCAAAGACAAACAACTATTTTTTGCAGACGATGGTTACCAGGAATGTATCGTGTTCTACCGTGATAAAGAATGGGCAGACAATTTCCAGAAGGAAACAGGGCTTGTGCTTTCCCCTACGCCATAGTATACTTCCTGTATAAGCAGTTTTTCTATTGTTTCAAAATCATCTTTATCGGACTCGTCGATTCTAATCTTGTTCAAGAAATTCCTGCTTAAATACCCCAACTAATTTAGGCAGGAGAGTGTGAAAGTAAGATTTTCAGCCGTTCCTGCCTCATGGCGCAAAGCCAGAGAAAGGAGCCGCCAATGGCAAAAAGCTACGAAGAACTGCAGTTTACAGATGATTTCATGTTTGGAAAAGTAATGGAGGACAAAGAACTTTGTCGCGATGTTCTGGAATGTCTGCTACAGGAACCAGTGGGAACCCTGCAGGATGTACAAACGGAACATGGTTATCAATATACCTCCGATGGAAAACCCATTCGACTGGATGTGTACACCAAGGATGACAGGGCAATTTACGATGCAGAGATGCAGAATTTGAATCGCAAGAAAGTAAAAACATTAGCGTTACCGAAACGCAGCCGTTTTTATCAGTCCACCATGGATGTGGATTTTCTGCAAAAAGGAAATCCATATCAAGACTTGCCGGAAGGAAAAGTTTTATTTATTTGCACCTTTGATCCCTTTGGACAAAATCTTCCGAAATACACTTTCCAGAATAAATGTGATGAGGATGGAAGTATTTCTCTTTATGATGGAACCTTCAAAATCTTTTGTAACTGTATGGCATCTACAGAAAACTTGCCAAAATCCTTGCAGGATTTATACAATTATATTTCTAAAGGAAAAGCGAATAGCCCGCTCACCCGAAAAATCGAGGCAGCGGTAGAGGAAGTAAAGTGCAACGAGAAATGGAGGAGTGAGTATATGAAAGAATTGCTGATATTTGATGACTATAAAAGAGAAGGACGCGAAGAGGGAATCGAGGAAGGCATTGAACAGGGAATAGAACAAGGAATGCAGAAAGCCCGGGAGGACGGAATCCGCATTTTCATCCAGGATAAACTGGATGATGGAATAGACCGGGAAACCATTCTGGCGAAACTCCGTAAAATGTATGCTTTATCTGCCGAGGAAGCAGAGGAGTATCTGGATATGGTGCAGAAATAAGGCTGCATTACAGCCCCGCCTTTTTCTGGAGGGGCTGTTTGGTAAATTTATTAAAAATCGAGATAACCCGTCCCACGCCGATCATAGAGAGAATAGTGCCCAGTAGTAGTTTTCCGAAGGATAATCCGATAAGCAGGGAACAGCAGACGCAGCCGATATCAAAGAAATTTTTACAAAGACCCATCTCATTTCCGGTGCGTTCTGTAATGCTGCCCACAATGCCGTCTCCGGGATTTGGTATAAGCTTCATATTGACGGTCATGGCAGCACCCATGCCGGTCAATACAATTCCCAACAATAAAATAACTAGATCCAAAGGCAGTCTGCCGCTTTGATAAGTCACTACATTCTGGAATAAATCCAGGAACCGGGTGAAAATAATACTCACAATAATCTGCTGTAAATCCCACAAACTTCTGTTTTTGCCTTTAATAAAAAATTGTGCCAACACCAGATTGTCTGTTGTATTTTCATTTCATAATCTTCCTTGTTTTGCGAAGCAAAATGCGAATCTGCTGATGAGCAGAGGATTTCCCTCCAATGTCTGTATCATGAAAATGTCGCATTTGCATCATAGTGCGATTTGGAAGAATCGTCAAGTCGGGTACGAGTAGCCAGTAACAAACAACGTTTCAGCCAGCTTCTGGCATCCCCGGACAAATGGCATTCTGGACGATCCTGACGGTAATCCTGGGCTTTTTCGTCTGCAGTCGTGGTCTACAGAATGGATTGGAAAAAGTCAGCAAGTTTTACCCTGAGTCTGGGTGTTGCAGCCATGGAAATTTTCGGAAGTTACATGGACAAAAACCATACCCTGGCAGGAGAGGGCGTGCGTATCTGCGCGTTGGACACCTTTGTTGCCATCATGGCAGGATTGATTATTTTCCCCGCATGCTTTAGCTACGGTGTGGAAGCGGGAGCCGGCTCCAGCCTGATTTTTATCACCTTACCGAACGTATTCGTAAATATGGCGGGGGGGGGGATGTGGGGGGGGGGTGGACGGCAGCCGTTGACGGTGCGGCACACCACAGTTGAGTCTCCGGCAGTGACGGAGATGGCGATGTAGGCGCCTGGTTCGCCTGTGTTGCCATACTTGAAAGCGTTTTCCACCAGGGGTACAAACAGCAGCGGGGCGATGAGCCATTTGCCGCGGTCGTGACACTCGAGGGTGCACTCAACCCGTGTGGAGGGCGCCAGACGCAGCTGCATCAGGCGCACGTAGTTGCTTACAAAAGCGGTTTCGCGATCCAGCGCCACCTTGCTGCTGTTGTCATAAAGCACATAGCGGAGCATACCGCTGAGTTCGTGGACGGCCTCCTGCGCTTTCGGAGGCGACACCTCGATAAGGGCATAGATGGAGTTGAGGGTGTTGAACAGGAAGTGGGGATTGAGCTGGCTTTTCAGATTGCGCAGCTCCTCCTCATGTTTGTCGGCAAGAATCTCCTGCTGCCGTCGCGAAAGAGCCATCCAGACGTCGGAGAGTTTCAGGGCGATGCTGAGCGCGATGGTGAGCACCGCCATCACAATGTCGCGCACCGACATCTTCAGCCATTCGAGGAAGCCCCAGTCGTGGTGGCGCGGACGGGTGGCATTCCCCACGTTGATGCCCTTTGCGGCCTTGCGGATGCGCCATGCCTCGTTCCAGTAAGGTTCCATCCATTGGCAGATGAGCCAGAACACGGCCATGGCCACGGCGATAACGGCCAGATTGTAGACTATCAGCCGCCATGCGAATCCCCGCCGGCCCGGGGCGCCCCCGATGATGAAGCAATAGTTGATGTAGAACACCGCGATATACACCAGCGACTTGGCGTAGACGCCCCAGCGCAGCTGAGGCACCAGCTGGAACGGGCGACCCATCGAACTGACGATTTCGGGCAGAACGAAAAGCATCCCTATGAAAATGAGATGAGTGAGGGCGCGCACCAGGCGCTGACGGCGTGTGTCGGCCGATGCCCGGGGCATCGTTATGGTCTGTGGCATAAATGACAGTTGTGGAGGATAACCGGCGGAAATGCAGGCCGGTTGCTTATGCAAAATTAATCAAACCGCGTGAAATTCCGCGGCCCCACACTGAAAAATTCGACAGATGGCGCTTTTTTGCCGATAATTTCGTAACTTCGTGAAATATTTGTCTGACACAATGCAAAGTTTCTCTCTTAACATCCGAGGCCGCATCCGCGAATTCAGCACACCACAGGTGATGGGCATTCTGAATGTCACACCCGATTCGTTCTACGCCGGCTCGCGTACCATAGGCGGCGAAGCCGACAGGGTTGATGCCATGGCGCGGCAGCTCGTCGACGAGGGTGCCGACATCATCGACATCGGGGGGTGCTCGACCCGTCCCGGCTCCGAAACCGCGGCAGCCGACGAGGAGATGCGTCGTGTGGCCCGCGGCATCGAGGCTGTCAGACAAGTTTCGGCCGATATCATCATCTCGGTCGACACCTTCCGCGCCTCAGTGGCCCGGCAGGCGGTGGCGCTCGGAGCCGACATTGTCAACGATATATCGGCCGGAACGATGGATTCCGGCATGATTCCCGCTGTGGCCGCCATGGGCGTGCCATATATCATGATGCACACCCGCGGCAACCCCGACAATATGCTCACACTCACCGACTATCCGCTCGGCGTCTGTGCCGGCGTGGTCTCCGAACTGCAGCCGCAGATAGTGAAAGCCACCCTCGAGGGGATCGCCGACATCATAGTCGATCCCGGTTTCGGCTTCGCCAAAACTCCCGAACAGAATTATGAGCTGATGGCCGGCCTGCCCGAGGTAGGCCGTCTGCTGGGTGACCGACCTATGCTTGTGGGCGTATCGCGCAAATCCATGATATACCGTCCGTTGGGCATTACACCCGCCGAGGCGTTGCCAGGCACCACGGTGCTAAACGCGCTGGCTCTTGAGCGTGGCGCCGCCATCCTGCGTGTCCACGACGTGGCCGCATGCCGTCAGGCCGTGGATGTGATGCGCCTGTTCGCCCGAAACTCATCCGCCGCCAACTGACCCTCTACTTTCATTACCACAGCCTCCCTTAACTCCCGGACCATGATAGAATCATTCGGCATAAAAGACCTGCTCGACATTGTAATCGTAGCCCTGCTCCTCTATTATCTCTACAAACTGATGAAAGAGTCGGGCACCATCAACATCTTCTATGGCGTGCTCGCATTTATTGTAGTGTGGGTTGTCGCGTCAGAGATACTGGAGATGAAACTCATAGGATCGATACTCGACAAGGTGATGAGTATAGGCCTGCTTATCCTTGTAATCATCTTCCAGGACCAGATAAAGCGCTTCCTCGTGGAGTTGGGATCAAAGAAACGGTGGAAATTCCTCACCGACCTGTTCCGGCACCGGAAAGATGAGGACCGGTCGCCCAGCCATACCCGTGTGATGCCCATCATCTATGCCTGCATGTCGATGTCGAAAAGCAAGACCGGCGCACTGATTGTGATAGAGCAGGAGGTGTCGCTCGAAAACTACGAGAAGACCGGCGACTGCATCGATGCGGAAATCAATTCTCGCCTGATCGAAAATATATTCTTCAAGAACTCGCCCCTGCACGACGGCGCCCTCATCATAGCCGGAGCGCGCCTGAAAGCCGCCGGCTGCATCCTCCCCGTGAGTCACGACTCCAACGTGCCCCGCGCGCTGGGTCTTCGCCACCGATCGGCTTTGGGCATATCGCAGGCTACCGATGCTTTCGCCATCGTGGTATCAGAGGAGACGGGCAACATCTCCGTGGCCTACCGCGGCCGCCTGTTCACCCGCCTCTCCTCTACCGAGCTTGAAAAACGCCTCTCCACCCTTCCCGTACCTGTCTGACCATGAAAACCGTACCTGTCTGACCATGGAAACCGTACCCTACAGCCCTCGAAATGCCGTTGCGGCAAGTTATGCCGGCCTCACTGCAACGTTCGGCAAGATTTTCAAATTCATGAATTTCAAATTCACCAGAATCACTCTGCCGGTTTTTGGTGAGGATGACGAATTTCATGAGGATCAGACGGGGCTGTCGACACTTTTCTCCGACGAGGCGGCCATGCACAGGGCCGCGGAATTGTTATCCGATATTATCGTAAGGGCGCCGCAATGCGCAGGGAAGCGCTGCATATGCATCAACCGCGTGCCCGAATTCCTTACATGGCTTGCGGGCGACGTGGTCGGGTCGGCTCCGTTCGAGAATATGCTGGCGGTGTTCGAGGGGTGTGTGAAAGATATAATCTTTTTCATCACGGGCGATACAAGTCTCCCCGAAATGGATGACATATCGGGATTGTGCAAACTGCTGATGAACGTGGCCGACAAGGCTGGCCTGATCGACCCGAAAGCACGCAAGGTATTCGACACCATGCGCGAACTCCGCAACAGCAAGGTCCACGGCAACAACAAGGCGCAGTATATCAACGCCAACGACAAGAATGTGGGGCGTCTGGTGCTGGTGTGTC
>USSP01000008.1 GCA_900557385.1 uncultured Lachnospiraceae bacterium | reverse complement strand
GCATGAGGAAATCCAGTAGGCCCTGGTGGATTTTCCCCTGGGCTGCCAGTTTTCCGCCCTCATCGTAGGCTTTTTCCTCTTTCGTCATCCGGGAAACATAGGCATCAATGAGCATATTTCCGGGGCCGGTATCGAAAGCGGTCACCTCGTCTAAGGTGCAGTTTTTCGGAAGAAGGGTCACGTTGCCGATTCCGCCGATGTTCTGCAGGGCAATGGTCTGGTTTTCCTTCCGGTAAAGAAGGTACTCCACATAGGGAACGAGGGGGGCGCCCAAGCCGCCTGCCGCCATATCCCGGACGCGGAAATCCCCCACCACGGGGCATCCCAGCGCCTGGGCGATGTAGGAATCCTCCCCAATCTGGAGGGTTCCCCGCACCATGTCGTGGAGATATTGCGCCTGCTCCGGCATGTGCCACACGGTCTGTCCGTGGTTGCCTACCAAATCCACTTCTTCTTTGGGAATTCCCGCTTTTTCACACAGTTTCTCACAAGCATAAGCATACTGTTTTCCCAGATAATTGGCAAGCTCACAGAGTTCTTTCGCACCGCCGTAAGCTCCGTTTGCCACCAGAATAATCCGTTCCTGGACTTCTTTGGAAAAGGGGAGGAACAGAAAATCCTGTTCCTCCACCTTAATATCAAGTCCACTTCCTGTAATTTTTGTCAATACTGCGTCAATTCCATCCGCAGAGGTTCCAGACATCAAACCGATAACGGTTCTGGTCTGTTTGTTACGCACTTCAAAAATATCTTTTCTCATAGGACTCGTCAGCCTTTTCTGTTATGCTCTGGCAGTTGCGATTGCCGCAGACACATGTCCGCCAGCCTGCTGTAATGCCGCGATTGCTGCCTGCTCATCCACATGATTTTCAATCATCACGATGGCAGTCTTGGGTCTGTAATCACACTGGTCTAACACTTCCTTTGCCTCATCCCTGGAAACGCCTGTGGCGTTCTGGACGATGGACACGCAGCGGTCAATGAGTTTTAAGTTGGAAGGTTTCACATCCACCATCAGGTTGCCGTAAACCTTGCCCAACTTAATCATGGAGCCAGTGGAAAGCATGTTGAGAACCATTTTTTCTGCGGTTCCACTCTTCATCCGGGTGGAGCCGGTGATAACTTCGGACCCGGGCATGGGTGCGATGCCGATATCTGCCAACTGGTCGATTTCCGAGCCTTTGCAGCAGGTTACACTCAGCACGGAGGCTCCCAGGGATTTGGCATATTTCATGGCACCAATGACATAAGGAGTTCTGCCGGATGCGGCAAGTCCTACCAGCACATCTTTTTCCGAGAAGGAAACCTTTTTCAAGTCCTCCTCTCCCAGGCTGGCATCATCCTCTGCGCCTTCCACTGCTTTAAAGATGGCAGGATATCCGCCTGCGATGATGCCCATGACGGTTTCCGGGTCAGTGGAGTAGGTGGGCGGGCACTCTACGGCGTCCAGAATCCCCAGTCTGCCGGAGGTACCGCAGCCGGTGTAAATCAGCCGTCCTCCTTTGGAAAGTTTGTCCGCAATCAAATCAATGGCTGCCGCAATATGATCCAGCTCTTTTTCCACAGCCTCTGCTACTTTTTTATCCTCATCGTTGATAAGTTTCACCATGTCCCGTGTGGATAACTCATCGATATGCAACGTATTTTCATTTCTCTTTTCAGTTGCGATTTTACTCAGTTCCATTTTTTCATATTCTCCTATTTTTATTGCCCTTAGCCTTTGACTGCTCCTACGGTTACACCCTCAAGGAAGTACTTCTGCAATGAGAAGAACAGGATAAACATGGGCACCGCGGAGATACATGCACCTGCCATCATAGGGGAGAGCAGTGTTCCGTTTGCGAATTTAAAGGTCTTTAAACCAACCTGGATGGTGAACATCTTGTCCTTGGATGTTACCAGGAACGGCCAGAAGAAGTTGTTCCAGCTGCCAAGGAAGGTGTTGATTGCCATAACTGCCAAAATGGTTTTGGACAAAGGAAGGACGATTAAGCGGTAAATTTTAAACTGGTTACAGCCTTCCAGCTTTGCACTCTCGATTAACGCGGTGGGGATGCTTGCAAAGAACTGCTTTGCAAGGAAAATGTTGTAGGAGGTGCAGACTCCGGGCAGAATTAGGGAGATATAGCTGTTGGTCAACTGAAATTTACTTACCAGCAGGATATACAGGGGAACCTGGACAACCTGGTAAGGAATCATCATTGCCATCAAAACCAGATAGAATAAAAATTTGCGTCCCTTGAAATCAATTTTGGCAAAAGCGTATCCTGCCATGCCCGCGAAGATAACGTTGCCTAAAGCAACGGCTACTGCCACTACCACGCTGTTCCACAGCCACCGCAGGGAATACTGGTTAAAGTTGAGGAACGCCTTGTAGGAGTCCAGGGACCAGCTTTTCGGGAAAATGGAGTAGGAGGTGGATGCCGCCTCAATCGCCGGTCCAAAAGACCACGCAATCATGTATACAATCGGGAACAGGGAGATAATTGCAAAAATAATCAGCACTGCAACCAGAATGGAGTTTCTTATGTATAACTTCTTTTTATTTTTTAAGTGTTTGGAATATAATCCTGATGCCATAATGTTTGTCCTTTCCTAATATTCGATGTCATCGCCCATGAACTTAAACTGGAGCATAGTCAACAGACCAATGACCAGTGCCAGAATGATTGCCTGTGCGCAGGCAAGTCCATACTTACCGTAGGTAAACGCGTTGTTGAAGATTAACAGACCAATCATGGTGGTGTTATTGTCGGGGCCGCCGCCAGTCATCATGTAAGCGTTCATGAATACCTGGAAAGAACCGATGATTCCGGTTACCAGCAGGAACAGTGTGGTAGGTTTACATAACGGGAATACCACATATCTTACTTTCTGTAAAAAGGTAGCGCCGTCGATTTCTGCCGCCTCATAGTAGGTGTTGTCAATGCCGTGGAGTGCCGCCATATAAATAATGATGTTACTTCCGTGGCTGGATAACAGCGCCATCAAAATCAGGGAAAGCATTGCGGTTTTGCTGGAACTGAGCCAGTTCTGGGATGCGATACCAAAGATGCCTAAAATTCTGTTGAAGATTCCGGACGGGGAGGAATCATATAACCACAGCCATACAACGGCGATTGCCACACCGGATGCAATGCCCGGCAGATAGTACAGTGCTTTGAAAACAGACTGTAATTTCTTGGAAAAGGGCAGAATCATCAGGGAGATGACAAATGAAATCAACAGAGAAAACGGTACTACAATCACGGTGTAAATAACCGTATTTTTGATTGATTTCCAGAACAGGGAACTCTGCAGGGCATCTACATAGTTCTTCATTCCCACCCATTCTGACCCAAAAGGTTTGTATTTCTGCAAGCTGGTAATCACAGCGGAGATTACCGGATATAAGGTAAACATAACAAAGATAATCATTGCTACCGCAATAAATATCCAGCCGCTAATATTATCTGCCCGTTTAACTTTGTGTTTTCTACTGTTTGTTTTCACGTTCTCAGCTCCTTTTTTTGTGTAAAAAAGCCCTGCTCTTACCAGAGCAGAGCTTTTTGTCTAAAATTTATTGTAACTAGTTAATCCAACCGGATGCACAGTTTTCTTCACCAAAGAGGTTCTTTGCCTCGGTGCAGATTGCATCGTATACTTCCTGGGCAGTAGTCTCACCAGCAAGTAAGGACTGGAATTTCGGTACAACAACTTCGTTCATGATGGTTGTTGCATTGGAGGACATCTCTGCAGTAATACCTGAAGGAGGTGCAACTACCAGACCGATTTCACGCTCGGATGCTTTTGCATTTGCCTCAGACTGGTCTAACTCATAGGATGCCTGTGCCTCTCTACCACTTGCACATACACTGGATAAGTACAGCTCGTTATCAACGGATGCTGCTCTGTCACCGTTACACAGGAAAGCCATGAATTCACATACGTTCTTCAGATGCTCGTCTGTGGTATTGTTGTTTCTCAGTGCAATCAGACCACCGGTGCTGCCGTAGCAGGACTCGGTTACGTTGTCCATGGTAGGAACAGGCAGGAATACATATTCCATCTCGATGGTGCCTTCTGCTGCGCTGCCATCTTCCATGCCTGCAATGTTTTTCTTAACATTGGACTCGAACAGGGGCATTGCTTTACCAGTTACCATTGCCTGACCGGTTTCCAGCATTACCAGTCTCTGACCAGCCTCAACGGAGTAATCCGGCATATAACCAGACTGGATCATGGTCTCAACTGCCTGCAGAAGAGTCAGCATGTTGTCAGATGTGTAAGCATATTTTAAATCACTGGTGAAATCAGAGGTAATTCCTGCGGATACACCGAAGATACTTACAAAGTCTTTGGTTGTAACACCGGAGTTTGCGAATACGAATCCGAAACAATCATCGGTGGTACCGTTTTTGATAATGTCAAGGAACTCATCGAAAGTCCAGCCTTCTGTCTGAATCTTCTCTACATCAGCTCCGGCAGCCTCTAACATTTCTTTGTTACCACCCAGTGCCTGAATGGAAATGTAAAGAGGTAAACCGTAAACGGAACCATCCAGTGTCATGTAGTCTAATGCGTTCTGGTCGAAGTCTGCCAGTACAGAACTGTCAAGGTAATCTGCCAGGTTTACGCCAACGCCCATCTCTGCGTAACTTCCGATGTCGCTGTAGTCTACTTCGATAATATCAGGTGCCTCACCTGCAAGTGCCATGGTGGTTGCTTTGGAAGTGTGCTCATCCCAGGAAGTTGCAATAACTTCTACCTGAATGTTGGGATGGGTTTCCTGATACTCTTTAACCCATGTATCTAACTTCTCAACATAAGTTCCGGTGATAGGCGGTACCATAATGGTGATGGTATCTTCTGCATCGGAAACTTCTGCTTCAGCAGTTGCTGTTGTTTCAGCGGCTGCTGTTTCTTCTGTCTTTTTCTCAGCAGGGGCTGTAGTCTCTGCGGCGGGAGCGTCTGAGCTGCCACAAGCTGCAAGAGAGGTTACCATAGCTGCTGTCATTAAAACTGCTACTAACTTTTTCTTCATACTTTTCCTCCGTTCCAACAAACTGTGTTGAATATGTACTCCATCAAGTGGATGATGCTATTATAGCAGGATGGTAACTTATTTTCAATCATTTGCCTTTATTATGAAACTTTGTTTCACCGGTTGTTACATTTGCCTAAGAACCCTGCTTTCCTACAGTCCTCTTTGGCAAATTGCCTAAAGCTGAGCTTTTTTTATTCCGGCTGCTGCTCTTTTGTGATGTAAGTTTTGTTGAATCTTCCCAGGAATGTTTCATAGTTGGTGTTGACATAGGCGGTATAGAGAATGTCCATAATGTTAAGCTGGGAGATACGGGAGGAGCTGGCGCCCCGGCGGAACAGTGCCTCTCTCGCGGAGGTGTACAGCAGATAGTCCGCTTTGCCGGAAAGGGTGGACTCGGCGTAGCGGGTGATTGCTAACAGGGGGGTGCCGTTTAGGTTCAACTGCTCTGCGCATTTAATCATTTCGCTGGTTTCCCCGGAATAGGAGAAAATGATGGCAAAGTCCTCGCTGGTGGAATTTTGCGCCAGGAGATACTGGGAGTGCCAGTCATCCATGACAAAGCAGGATTTATTCACACGAAGGAATTTTAGGCTGGCGTCTTTGGCAACACAGAGAGAGGCGCCCATGCCAAAGAGGAGTACCTGGCGGCACTGGCACAAATGCTCCACGCATTTCTGTATCACCTCCACGTCCAGAAAGCTGAGGGTTTCCTCCAGGGATTTTGTGTTCTGGTAGGTGATTTTCTCTGCGATTTCCTGAATGGTGTCCTGTCTGCCGATGTCACTTAAATGTTCTTTTCCATTATTTTCATATTGGGCAAGTCCGTAGACCATCGCCTGTTTGAATTCCCGGTAGCCCTTAAAGCCCAGGGTCTGACTTAAACGGACAACGGTTGCGGGAGAGACGTAGAGTCTGGCTGCCAGTTCCCGGATGTTGTACTGCATCACCAGGGACGGGTCCTCCAGAATATATTTTGCGACAGTTTTTTCAGAGTTGCTGAGGCTGTCGTACATTTCCCGCATACGAATCAAGGGGTTTCTTTTCATGGTCTACCTCCCAGAAAGTTTTGATAAATACCCGGTCTGGAGTCGGGGATTTCCACGGCGTTGACACATTTCTCATAGAAGGGACGGGCGCCCTCCACGCTGCCGATGACGGCATAGGCATAGCCCTCCTCCCTCATGGATTCCAGGCACGCCAAAAGCAGTTCCCTGCCGATGCCTTTGCCCTGTTCCTCCACGGAAACTCTGGTGGGGCCGAAAAAGTCGGGGGCTGTGGCGTCGTAGCAGGCGTAGCCCAGGATTTCCCTGCCGCGGACGGCGATGTACATGCTCACCGGGGTGTGGGAAAAGCAGACATCACATTCCCCAGCGGCGGAGATGCCGCTGTGCTCCTTCACCCATTCCACCACCCGGAACTTGTCCGGCGCCATGGGGCGGATAATCTCGTAGTCTTTGTCCGTGTCCTGCGCTCTTTCCGGCAGGGCGTATAATTTTACCAGCATATCTGACATGGTAGTGTCCTCCTATACCCACTTCTGCGCCATCATCACTGCGCCCACGGCGGCGTTTTGTCTGGGTGCCACACAGGTGAAACCGGGGCAGGTTTTCTCGATTTCTGCCACTACAACTTTCCGGTATGCCGTGTCATTTTCCAATAGTCCTCCCAACAGGGCAACCTCTCCCTGTTCCATGCGGAGGCGTTTCACCACGGCAGCTACCTGGCGGCTTACCTGGCAGGCATTGTCCTGCAAAATCTGTAAAGCCACCGCGTCTCCCTGGGCTGCTGCCTGTTCTGCCAGCCGGGATGCCTGTGCCACATAGCTTTTGTCGTTTTTGTATACATAAGTAATGACCTTCTGGCGGTCATCCAGCTGGAGCTGTTCTGCTAAGAGTTTCGCCAAAGAGGTGGGTTCGCCGTAGCCATCCCAGAAGTGTGCCACTGCCTTGATGACATCCCTGCCGATGGCGTAGCCACTTCCCTCGTCTCCGATGAGGTGTCCCCAGCCGCCTGCGCGGATGCTGTCACCCTCAGCATTCCTGCCACAGCAGATAGAACCGGTTCCCGCTACCAGCGATACGCCGGGGTTTCCTTCCAATGCGCCCCAGAGGGCGATTTCGTGGTCACCCACCAGTTCCCATTTTTCGATGCCTGCCTGGTTCATCGCCTGCTCCACCAGTCCACGCATCTGGGGATTGCTGACACCCGCCGCACCGATGCACAGGGAAACACACTCCCCTTTGTTTTGCAAAAATTCGCAAATCTGTTTCATCAACGCGGTAAAACCTTCTTCGCCGATGCTGTTTAGGTTAAAGGCGCCGAATTTTTCTTCCGCGATGGTCTGCCCCTGCAAATCCTGGCAGATAACCTTGGTTTTGGTCCCTCCACCGTCAATGCCTGCTACTATTTTCATGTTGTAATACCTTCCTTTTTACCACTCTATGAGTTTTGTGGGGGTGGTTTTTGTTTGTTTCCTTCTATTATTGACGGTTCGGAAATTATTTTCAAGATATTTTTATGGGTTTGGAACATTTTTTCAGAATGTGTAAAAAGGTTGGGGACTATCGAAAGGGGAGATGGGAGGGTTGAGGTGGGAAGTTTAGCTGTGGGGTATTTGTAGATTATTTCATTTTTGGGGTAAAGGGGGAACAAGGCAGTCACGGTGTGACTGCCTTGTGGTAGATTTGTATTGTAATCGTCGTTCTGCGGATAGAGTTATTCCAGTCCGTATTTGTGGAGCATTTCCTGCAAAAATTCCGGGTCTTGCAGCTGCTCTATTTTGTCACTGTCATTGTTTTTTATCATAGAACCAATTAAGGTTAAGAATTTCTTCCGTTCTTCTGCCATATATTCTTCCATCACGTCACACATTACCATCATTCCTCCTTCACTCTCTTTCAAAAATTTAGCCCGCCTGGACAGTTTCGGAAACTTCGGATTGTCGATTTCCGTCTCACTAAAGCACTTCATCAGTTCCGCTATCTCGGTTTTGTCATCCACTTTCATATTTACAAATACTTCCAGCAGACCGTCATCAATGGCAATTCCGTTTTCCCGAATCACCTTGTCAATATGGTAAATGGTTTTCCCATATCCCAGAAAATCCTTTTCGGAAATGTAGACGATAATCACTCTGGGGACTTTCGCAAAACACTCCCCAGGGTCTATGTTTTTTGTGACAATGCACGCCGCATTGTATCTGGCTCGCTTTAAGTGGTTATCGGAGTTTGCCCGCTGAACTTCAATATCGCATCGACTGCCATCCCCAAGTATACACAGGGCATCCAGCCGTACTGACCTTCCCCAGACATTCCGGTGGCTGCTCTGGACTATGACATCTTCCACAATCAGCCTGTCATCCTTCAGAATTGTCCGCAGTATTTCCTGGCATACCTCCAGGTCATCCGCCAGCACTTCAAAAAACACATCATCAATGGGGCGTAGTTTCTTTACCCGCTCCCTTTTTTCTGCAAGAGAATCCATCGTTACCTCCCACGTTGCAGTTGGCGCAGGAGAGTCGTACTTACCCTTTTATTATATACTGCTCTGCCTGCTAAAATCAATAAAGTTACGCGGCAGTGAAAATTCAAAAATTGTATACAAAAAGCTAAGAGTACACCTCAAATTCTTCCTACCAAAACAAATGGGATTGAACGACTGAATAGTCCTTTGAAAAAACAGATAGGAATCCCAAATATGTAACTTTAGAATAACAGACTGGGAGGGGTTGCGTCAAGGTATTTTTCTCTCCTCCTACAATGCCGTCCCTCTGGTGGGAACAAAAAATTTCGACATATCGTTCCCCTCCAGTTCCAATAGTTTCACTTTTTTATCAATGCCACCGGCATATCCGGTAAGGCTCCCGTTGGTTCCCACCACCCGGTGACAGGGAACAATAATAGAGATGGGATTGTGCCCCACAGCGCCACCCACCGCCTGGGCAGACATCCTGTCGATACCCTGCCGGGCACTAATCTGTCTGGCAATGTCCCCGTAGGTCAGGGTTTTTCCATAAGGAATAGACAGCAGAATTTTCCACACTTCCTTGCGGAATTCCGAAACTTTTGCACCAAAAGCAATGGGCGGTGTGAAATCCGGCTCCTGTCCTTGAAAATACAGGGTAAGCCATCGGTCTGTCTCTGCAAAAACCTGCAGTTCCTGTTCTTCCACATCCTTGTCAATGGTATCTGCAAAATATTTCTGCCCATCAAACCAAAGCCCGATAAGCGCCTCGCCGTTACCTGCCATGGTAATCTCACCTATAGGTGAGTGATAATGCGAAATATAAATTTTATCCATGGTTTTTCAGCCACTCCATTTCCCTTTTCTTTTCCTCCAGAGATGCCCGGTAACCCTCTAAGTTTTTCTGAATGGTGGCGAGCTGGATGGTTCCGTCGATTTTTTCCCCTGGACGGTCCAGCCAGGGTCTGCACTTTTCTTTGGGATAAATGGTTTCGATGGTGTTGGCACCGATGGTCAGCCACTGTCCTTCGATGTAAATCCGGTTTGTATCAGGGTTCACTGCCTGTTTCCATTCCTCCCAGGAAAGTTTTCCCTGTTGAAGAACTTTTTCCTTGCAGGAAAGATGATAAACCACACCATCCTCCCGTGGTTCCAGATGAAGCATTTTCGGGTCTGCCGGTTTCTTAAAAATCAGGTCAAACAGCAGAGCCAAAGGCTTCAATACAAGAATCATGGCAGCCAGAGTTACCCAGTAAGATACGCTGCCAATCACATTTCCCCAGGTAGACAGAAAGGTGGAAAAATATGGTTCCCGTGACCGGACACCCAACAGATAAATCACCAATGCCGTCACCCCCAGCACCTCAATGATGGCGGCAATTATGCCAAAGGGCAGTAACGTCTTTTCTTTTTTGATTCCCCACGCCGCGTACCGCTGGCGCTCCTCCTCCGTAAATAAAATCGGTAGATTGTAATGCTCTGTCATGGGCATCTCCTTTTCCTCAGAATTTTATCATCCCCGAATGGAGAGTGTCGCTGTTTTGCACAAACTGGCGAAAGCGCTCCACCACCGGCGGCAGGAACACTTTTTCATCGTGAACCATAAATAACGACCGCTCATAGGTGGGGGAATCAATCTGCAAAGTCTCCACATCCAGCTTTAAAAGCAAATCCATATAAGGCACCACGGCGATGCCAAAGCCTTTTGCCACCAGTCCGGCAACCACCTCGTCCTCCTCCGTCTCGTAGGCAATGTGGGGTTCCATGCCGATTTTTTCAAACATACCCTGAATCACGCCGCGGATTCCCGCACTTTTTTCAAAGTAAATCTGGGGATAAGGGAGGGTGTCCGACAAATCCACAGATTTTCTGGCGGCAAGGGGATGTCCCTTGGGGGTGATGAGAACCAGTTTCTGTTTTTGCACCGGAATGGCAGTCAGATTCAGGTTCTCCGGTGGCTCGGAGCAGAAAACCAGGTCGTAACTTCCCACTTTCAGTCCGTCCAAAAGCTGCGCCGTGACTCCCGTGTGAAAGGTAAACTGCACCTCCAAATCCCCATTTCTTTTCAGAAATTCCGATGCCAGGGCAGGAATAAATTCCACCCCCAGCGGGCGGATGAACCCCAGACGAATCAGCCCCTCCCCCCTGGCACTGCGCTGTATGGAAGTCATCCCTTCGTCCAACGTTGCCAGGGTTTTCTCCGCACAGACCAGAAATTCCTCTCCAAAGCGGGTGAGTACGGTTCTGCGCCCATTTTTTTCAAAAAGAGGAACGCCCAGTTCCTTCTCCAACTGCGTGATGGCGTGGCTGAGACTGGGCTGGGCGATACAGAGCTGTTCCGCCGCTTTCGTATAATGTTGTACCTTTGCTAATGTAACAAAATAACGTAAATAAAATAGATTCATTGTTTTATAGATAAAAACTATTGTTTGATTAAAATTATTTATTTGCTAATTATCTCTATTGCTACTAGACTAATGTCGGTCAAATAATAGAAAAGAGGTAACTTATGAACCAGACATCTTCTATTTCTTCTTATAAAATATGGCGTGGCGAGCTGGCACTTGCCGCCGCAGTGATTATCAACAGCTTTGGCGTGGTTCTGATGCTGTATTCCGGTGCGGGCATCTCCGCAATTTCCAGTGTTCCCTACGCTTTCTCAGAAGTTTTTCCCAAAATTTCCCTGGGAACCTGGACTTACATTTTCCAGGGACTGTTGGTTCTGAGCCTGATGATTCTCCGCAAGCGGTTTGTCCCTTCCTACCTGTTCAGTTTTGTAGTAGGCTTCGCCTTCAGTGAGTTGCTGGATGTCCACGAACTTTGGATTTCCATTCTGCCCACTGCATTGCCCTGCCGGGTGCTTTATTTCGTCTTGAGTTACTTGATTCTCAGTTTCGGCATCGCGCTGTCCAATCGCTGTGGACTTCCTATCACTCCTACGGATCTGTTTCCCCGGGAACTTTCGGAAATCCTCCACACCAAATATTCCAATATTAAAGTGTCCTTCGATGTAATCTGTCTGGCTGTGACCGCCGGAATGACACTTCTCTTTCTGGGGCATTTGAAAGGGCTGGGTATCGGCACCATCCTCGCCGCCTTTACCATGGGAAAAACCGTAGGGCTCATCGGTGACTGGATGGACAAACATATCCGCTTTGTCACTGTGGATATCAAACAGCTGCGACTGCCTGAATAAAGAAATACACTTGTTTCTCTTAATTCCCCTTGGTGCAGTTGGCGGCATCAATGGCGATGGCAAGCATAAGCGCCACCACTTCATCCTCCGGGTTCATAATGTCAATGACATAAGTATCTCCCCAGTGGAGCGGTTCCTTGGAAATGTGAACCACCACGCTGCAGCCGGAATACACATCGTAGTCCCAGGACAAAAAATCCCCTTCGCAGCGCCATCCATTATAGTCCAGATGGTATTTGTGCTTGAAAAAAGTAAACTGCTTTTCAATACTCCCAAAAGTCTGCCCATCAATTTCAATGTCAAAGGCTGGCAGAAAAGTGAAAATCCGCTGTTTTACCATGCCAATTTCCCGGTTGGCACTATCATACACATGAAGTTGATGCCCCAGACGGAAAAGTTCCGCTTTTACAAAATACTTCGGCTTTCCATCCTCGTCATAAATATCGTAGGTATCCGACCAGGAAAACACTCGTTGTTTAATCAGTAATTTCATTGTCCCGCCTCCTTTTTCTGTTGATGTCATTGTAGCATGAGGAAGTTATTGTTCACAAGTACCTGAACATTTGCTGTAAAAGTAAAATTGGTATTGAGATTTTCTGCCGATTTGTTATAATGAAGATACAAAGGGAACGCTGTAACACGGCTCACCCCAAATAAGATTAGCTTAAATGCCTAAACAGGCACAGCCGTCATTATTGGTAGTAATGGCGGCTATTTTTTCGTCTTGAAAATCTTATAACAAAGACTAACAAGGCTGACAATGAAAGTTCCAAATAAGAATAAATTCTCATATGTAACCATTGCATCACCCTCCTTTCTTTTCGTTGGAGGGTTTCCCCTCCACAGAGAGGGGGGAGCCGCTTTTCATGTTACAACGTTCCACAACAAACATAGCATACTAAAATATTTTGCGTCAATAAACCTGTGATTTAAAATTTCCCCTTGACCTTCCACCTTGTGGAAGCTATATAAATAATATACATTCATTTGACCGGACAAATAAATGACAACGTGGGAGACTGGCATGAAGATTAAGCAAGTCGAGGAGCTGGTGGGTATTACCAGCAAAAATATCAGATTTTATGAGGAGCAGGGGCTGCTTTCCCCGGAACGGGCAGAAAACGGCTACCGGGAATAACACCAGGAGCATGTGGACACCTTGAAGAAAATCAAGCTGCTGCGAAAGCTGGGCGTTTCTGTGGAGGAAATCAAACGGGCGCTGGCTGGAACCCTTTCCCTGCAGGAATGTCTGGAACGGCATTTACGGCTTTTGGAAAAAGAGCAGGAAAATCTCACCAACATGGAGACACTTGCCAATGCCATCCTTACACAAAATCCCTCACCGGACACTTTGCAGACAGACGAGTGGCTGGATGAGATGGAAAAAATGGAAAGGGAAGGAGTAGATTTTGTGAAAGTAGACAAAATCGACATACACATGAAAAAGAAAATGGGTGCTGTCATCGGCGGGATTCTGGCAATTATCTTTTTGCTGCTTCCCATCATTCTTTTGTTATGGGCAAACAGCCAGGAGCCTCTGCCCCTGGGCGTGCTCGCCCTGTTTATTGTAATTCACGCTATCATTATTATCTGCGTGCTTATTGTGCTGAAAAGCAGACTGAAGGAAATTGAAGGAGGAGAAGAAGATGAGGCTGCTAAGTATTGAATATGTCCCCGGTAAAGAAATCGAGGCACTGGGAATGGTAAAGGGAACGGTGGTTCAGACCAAAAACATCGGCCGTGACTTTATGGCTGGGATGAAAAACCCGGGGGGGGGAGAAATCGGAGGCTACACAGAAATGTTGAACGAGGCCCGCCAGATTGCCATGAAGAGAATGGTGGATGAGGCAAAAGCCCTGGATGCCGACGCCGTAATCGGCATCACCTATGGTTCTTCCCAGGTAATGTCCGGCGCCGCTGAAGTCATTGCCTATGGAACGGCAGTAAAGATTTTGGATAAATAAATAACACACACAACAGCCCCCGGCATTTCTTGCCAGAGGCTGTTCTTTTATTTGGATTTTCGGAAAAAGGCAGCTGCTACCACGCCGGGACCCACATGGGTTCCGATCACGCTGCAGACCAAAGTGGAGTCCAGGGACTCTGCCTGCTCCTGCCACAAATCCCTGCTGTCCTCAATGTATTTTTTCAACAACGCATCACTTAAACCGGTATAGCCCAGTAAAATCGGCATATCGAAATCAATGCCGCCACTTTCCTGGATTTTCTCAATCAGCAGGTTATTTCCCTGACGGGAACCTCTGGCTTTTCCAATCACTTCCACTTTGCCATCCTGGATAGTAACTACCGGTTTAATATTCAGAACCCCTCCGGCAAAGGCAACGGTTTTGGAAATCCGTCCCCCTTTTTTCAGATATTCCAGAGTATCCAACAGGGCAATCAGACACACATCCTCTTTTTTGCGTTCCAGTTCCTCTGCGATTTCTTTGGCACCCATGCCCTGCTTTGCACATTCAATGGCATATTCTGTGAGGATTCCGGAACCGATTGCCGCGTTTTTGCTGTCCACCACATAGATATGGTCGTAGTCCTGCGCCGCCAGACACGCGCTCTGACAGGTACCGGATAATTCCGATGACAAAGTGATGACTACCGCTTCCTCCCCGGCCTGTGTCACTTCCTCAAAAACCTTCTGAAAGGCAGTGGGATTCGCCTGACTGGTGCGGGGCAGTTCATCACACTCTACCAGCCTTTCATAAAAGCGCTGCCGGTCAATGGTCACTCCGTCAATCAGTTCCTCCTCTCCAAAATGGATGGTAAGCGGTACAACTTTCACTTCCTGTCGGAAACGCTCCGCAATGTCTACCGAAGAATCTACAATAATTCTTACTTTCATATCCGTTATCTTTCCTTTCTTTCTGGTTTCATCCCTGTTTCCACCTGTTCTGAATAATGATCCAGGTTTTTACTGATAACCTGCAACGCATGATACATGATCTGCCGTTCTTCCTCCGTCAAGCTCTCGCTTGCCACATCCATAATCCGGCTGATTTTGTCCTGGATTCTGTCACCAACCTCTTTTCCCTTTGCGGTAAGCTGAAGGGCAGCGCGATAATGACGTGCGGAATTTTCCGCTTCATAGGTTACAAAGTCGTTTTTTTCCAAGTAATCCAGTGACCTGGAAATGGCAGCTTTGTCCTCCTCGCAGCGCTCGCAAAGCTCGGCGGCTGTCATGGAGCCGTATACCGAAAGATAATACAGACAGGAAACATGCGGACCTTTTAACTGAAACTCTGCCATTTCTTCTGACTTGATACGCTTGATGCTCCGGCTGATTTTGGAAATCAATATGGTAAATGTTCCAAAGCGTTCTTCCATACTTATCAGCTCCTTTTCACTTGTTGATAAATCAACATTTCGACTTATGGTAGCACTTAGATGTTGATTTGTCAACAACCGGATAAAAAATTCACTCCTGAAGGAGTGAATTTTCACTTTTATTCACTTTTTGGAGTGAATAAAAGTGAAAGTTCATTATTATTTATCTCTCGCCGGGACAGGGAACTCATTTTTTACATAGGTTTCCCATACATTTACCCGGTCACCCTCGTCGATTTGGCGGATTACTTTTGCCGGGACGCCAGCTACAATGCTGTTAGGCGGAACATCTCTGTTTACTACGGCTCCCGCCGCAACAATGCTGTTTTCGCCTATGGTCACGCCTCCGCAAATTGTTGCGCTGGAGCATATCCAGCATCCGTCCTTGATGGTAATCGGTGCGGCATATTCCAGGTCATGGTTTCCATCGGGATAATCGGCAGGCAGGCGTTCTTCTGCGAGGAAGGGATGATTGGGCGTTGCAAGTGTCACGTTGGCACCCATCCAGACGCCATCTCCCAGAGTAATGGGTGCCACATCCAGAAACGTACAGTTATAATTCACGAAACACCCTTTTCCCACATGGATATTCACTCCATATTCACAGTAGAACGGGGCAAAAACGCCCAGGTAATTTCCCTTTGCCGATGGAATCAGTTTTTCCAGCGCACGCTGTTTTGCCTTTGTCCGTCTCACAGATATCTTATTAAAACGGTCACAGCGGTACATTCCATCATTATGCTGTTGTTCAATATCTTTGCTAGAAGAATTGTAAAGTTTGCCGGCAACCATCCGGTCCCAATCGCTTATATTATTATACATTTGATTCTCCATTTCCAAGTTGACATGATTTCTTTTATATAATATAACTATATCGTGTGATGAAACGTACTTCAACCATTATTCTACATTTTTTTATAACAATCCTGCGCGAGGAAGTAACTATGCTGTCCGTTGATTTAAAAGATGACCGTTCTGAAATTGTACATTATGATTTTGAAGATTATCCGATTTATGTCCGAAAAGCCCTGCTTTCGTCCTACAATAACTTTGAGGCTCCGTCCCATTGGCACGATGATATTGAATTTATCGCCGTCTTGCAGGGGGAAATGAATTACACCATCAATGGCGAAATCATTACCCTCCGGCAAAACGAGGGGGTATTTATCAATTCCCGGCAGCTCCATTATGGCTTTTCCAAAACAAAAACTGAGTGTGACTTTATCTGTATTCTCATTCATCCACTCATGCTTTGTGTGTCCCAGGCGCTGGAGCAGAAATATGTCGTGCCTTTGCTGCAAAATGAAAACGTACCCTACCTCAAATTGTCTGCCGACATACCCTGGCAGAAGGAACTGCTGGGCTATATTCGCAGTATGTATCACGCAAAGGATAGCAAAGTTGCCCCCCTGACCATTTCCTCTTTGTTTTTGAAGATATGGTCCATCCTTTTTGAAAATTCCAATACCTCTGTGTCGGTCAAAAGCCGGAACAACGATTTTACGACACTGAAAAATATGATTGGATACATTCAGAAATTTTACCGGGAAAAAGTGACGCTGGATGACATTGCGGCGGCTGGCGCGGTAGGGCAAAGCAAGTGTTGCAAATTATTTGACAAATATATCGGTGTGACTCCCAATACCTATTTAATTCAATACCGCCTGCATCAAAGCACCTGGTATCTGAAAAACACGGATATGACCATAACCGAAATTGCACAGGCGGTGGGCTTTTCCGGAAGTAGTTATTACGCGGAGGCTTTCCGCAAATGGAATCATCACAGCCCCTCGGAATACCGAAAAATGGCGGAGGGATAGACGAAAAAACAGCCGCCATTACTTACAATAATGACGGCTGTACCATTTTTATTTTTCCAACGCCTCCCTGCAGAAATAACAGCAATATCTGTCTCTGGAATTCAAAGACAGTAGATTCTCCGCGCCACAGTACCCGCAGATTACGCATCTGCAGTTTGCGGGAACCGGGTCACCCAGCAAAAGCTGCCTGCCGGGAGTCCGTCCATCGGAACGCTGTCGCATTTTCCGTGCAGTTTCCGCCTCCTCCTTGCGGTGCTCCTCCTCGTCCTGCTTTGCCTTCTCATGGAGATACCCCATGGTGCTGTGCTTGGACGGATCACTCTGGGCAGGCACAGGCTTTTTCGCCTGGGAAGTATTGCTTACCGCGCTGTGGGACGGATAAGAAGTTGCTGCCGGACGGCTTGTGGTGGCGGGGCCGGGCTGCACCCGCCGCGGGGTTCCGGACACCCCCCCCGGC